>DATCLI010000365.1:0-13632 GCA_036563955.1 Clostridia bacterium
GAAAGGCCGTCAATGGTGGCGCGAACCATGTTTGTGGGATTATTCGAACCGAGCGATTTTGTCCGGATATCTCGAACACCGGCAAGCTCTAATACGGCACGCACAGGTCCTCCCGCTATAACGCCGGTTCCTTCTGCAGCCGGTTTCAATAAGACTTTACCCGCGCCATATACACCCAGGGCTTCATGAGGGATTGTAGTTCCAACAAGCGGAACGCGCATCAGATTCTTCTTCGCGTCTTCTATCCCCTTACGTATTGAGTCAGGTATTTCGGCTGCTTTTCCCAAACCTACTCCTACATGACCATTTTCGTCACCAATAACAACAAGGGCGCTGAAACGGAAATTGCGTCCGCCTTTTACAACCTTTGTAACGCGTCCGATATTCACAACTTTTTCTTTAAGATCCAATGTGCTGGCATCAATTTTTTGCAAGTGATTTCCCTCCTTATACTCCAACGGTTAGAATTCCAGGCCGGCTTCCCTTGCTCCGTCCGCCAGCTCCCGTACTCTTCCATGATAGAGATATCCGCCTCTGTCAAATACAACATTCTTTATTCCCTTTTCAATGGCTTTAGTACCGATTAATTTACCAACTTCATGCGCTGCGCTCTTATTCCCCGAGTAGCCTGTTTTCACTTTTACAGCCTCATCCAGGGTAGATGCCGCAGCAAGTGTCGCACCGGAAGTATCGTCAATAATCTGCGCATATATATGCTTAAGGCTCCTGAAAACACACAGCCTTGGTCGTTCAGGCGTCCCTGTTATTTTTCTGCGTACACGTATATGCTTCCTTAACCTGATCTTGTTTCTGTCCTGCATCTTTATCATAAAACACTCACTCCTTTCTATTTCTTAACTCCCGCTTTCCCTTCTTTTCTAAGGATAATTTCATCAGCATACTTAATTCCCTTGCCTTTATAAGGTTCGGGCGGTCTCGTCCGGCGGATTTTTGCCGCAATCTCACCGACTAACTGCTTATCTATTCCTCTGACTATAATCTGGCTCGGGCTCGGGACATCAATAGTAATACCGTCGGGTTCTTCCATCTCAACGGGGTGAGAATACCCTACGGTTAATATAAGTTTTTTTCCCTGCTTTTGTGCCCTGTATCCTACACCGTTTACTTCAAGCGTTTTTGAGAAACCTTCGGTTACACCGGTCACCATGTTGCTGATAATTGAGCGCGTAAGCCCATGAAGCGCTCTGTGCTTCTTTAGATCAGTCGGCCTTTTGACCAGTAACTCGTTTCCTTCCTTTTCAACGGTCATATCCGGGTGAAAAGCCTGAGTGAGTGTACCCTTCGGACCTTTTACGGTTATTTCCCTGTCATTAATCTTAATATCTACTCCGGCTGGTATTACCACCGGCATTTTTCCAATACGTGACATTATAAAAGCACCTCCGTTCTTATATTGAAGATGGATTTAATTTCCCATCCTTTTCAGAACATTTTCCATAAAACTATTTTGCGGCTACCAGACAAATGCGAGAACTTCCCCGCCTACGCCTTCTTTTCGAGCCGCCTTATCTGTCATAACGCCTTTCGACGTTGAAATAATAGCAATACCCAATCCGCCTAAAACCTTCGGAAGTTCGTCCTTCCCTGCATATACTCTCAGGCCGGGTTTTGAAATCCTTCTTATGCCTGAAATAACATTTCGCTTATTATCGGCGTATTTAAGCGTAATACGAATAACGCCCTGCTTATTGTCGTTAATTTCAGAAAAACCTTTAATATATCCTTCTTCTTCAAGAATCTGTGCGATTCTTCTTTTCAAATTTGACGCAGGAATATCGACTGTTTCGTGTCTTGAATTCGCCGCGTTTCTAATTCTTGTCAGCATATCTGCAATCACGTCGGTTGCGTGCATCGTCACGACCTCCTTTCAGGACTGTTACCAACTGGCTTTTTTTACACCGGGTATCTGGCCTTTATAAGCCAACTCCCTGAAGCACAAACGGCATACGCCGAATTTCCGCATATAAGCGTGGGGTCTTCCGCATATTTTACACCGGTTGTAGTAACGGGTTGAATACTTAGGCTGTAATTTTTGTTTGTGGATCATTGATTTCTTGGCCAAACTATATACCTCCCTTAACGGCTGAACGGCATTCCGAGAAGCTCAAGAAGTTCTTTTGCTTCCTCATCGGCTTTTGCTGTGGTGACAAATGTTATATCCATACCGCGAACTTTTTCAACCTTATCAATATTTATTTCAGGGAAAATCAACTGTTCTTTCACGCCCATCGTAAAATTCCCGCGGCCGTCAAAAGAATTCGGATTAATTCCCCTGAAATCCCTTACTCTCGGAAGCGCCACATTAAACAGCTTATCAACAAACTCATACATCCTGTTACCCCTGAGTGTTACCTTGCAGCCAATATTCATCCCTTCACGGACTTTAAAAGCCGAAACTGATTTTTTAGCCTTTGTCACTACAGGACTCTGGCCGGATATCGTGGCCAGTTCATTTTTCGCTGCCTCAAGCGCCTTGGGATTATCCTTTACATCGCCCACGCCCATATTAAGTACAACTTTTACAAGCTTTGGCGTCTGCATCGGGCTTTTATATTTAAACTTTTCGATTAATGCCGGAACAACTTCGTTTGTATATTTATCCAACATTCTTGGCATTTCCGGTCAACCTCCCTCCAACTAATCATTGGCGTCTTTCAATATGTCAATGAGCTCTCCGCATTTCTTGCATACTCTTGCCTTAGAGCCATTGTCCAAATACTTCTTTCCGACTTTTGTCGGTGCTCCGCATTTATCGCAGACCAGCATAACTTTATCGGCATAAATCGGTGCTTCCTGATTTACAAGACCACCCTGCTGATATTGATTTCTCGGCTTCACATGCCTGGTTACCATATTTATTCCTTCAACAACAACCATATGCTTTGACGGTATTACTCCAAGGATTTTGCCTTTCTTGCCTCTGTCCTTGCCGCTCAATACGTACACGTTATCACCTTTTTTTACATGTATCCTGTTCTTCATTCAGGCGCCTCCTCTCCTGACGGTTTTTACTGTTATCATAACCTTTTATCCCTTTCTGCACAAAAGCAGCCGAATCCCATCCCGGCTTAAAGCACTTCCGGCGCCAGGGATATAATTTTCATGTAGTTTTTTTCCCTCAGTTCTCTTGCAACAGGTCCAAAGATACGTGTACCTCTTGGAGTTCCGTCATCCCTGATTATGACAGCAGCATTTTCATCAAAACGTATATATGAGCCGTCAACCCGCCGCAAACCTTTTACTGAGCGTACTATTACCGCTTTTACAACTTCACCTTTTTTAACAACACCGCCGGGCGTCGCATTTTTTACCGAACATACTATTACATCGCCGATATTGGCATATTTCCGTTTTGAGCCGCCAAGTACCTTTATACACATGAGTTCTTTGGCACCAGTATTATCCGCGGATTTAAGCATTGTCTGCATCTGAATCATTTCCGGTACCTCCTTCAATAAAATTTGTACTGCCTGAAAATATTGCCCGGATTTAATCCTGCCGGTCCTAACAGGCATTCAATATTTTTTATTTGCTATGATTAACCGGCTGTCAAGCCTGTTATTTTGCTTTCTCTACTATTTCTACCAAACGCCATCTTTTTTCTTTTGAAAGAGGCCTGGTTTCCATTACTCGAACCTTGTCGCCGACTTTGCATATATTCTCTTCGTCATGGGCTTTAAGTTTATATGTTCTTTTTACAATCTTTTTGTACAGCGGATGCTTTACGTTATCGACAACTGCTACAACAATGGTTTTATCCATTTTATCGCTGACAACCTTACCCACACGGGTCTTTCTTATATTCCTTTCCGACATATCGAACAACCTCCTTCCGGCGCTTACCGTTTAATACCCAGTTCCATTTCCCTGATAACTGTTTTTACACGGGCAATATCCTTTTTTACGTTTTTCAGCTTCATAGGATTATCCAATTGATTCGTCGCATGCTGAAAGCGCAGTTTAAAGAGTTCATTCTTTAATTCCTGCAGTTCCTGGGTAAGTTCAGCCATATTTTTCTCTCTCAGTTCATTCGCTTTCATTTGCTCCACCTACCTCTTCCCGTGATATTATTTTGCACTTAATCGGCAATTTGTGAGCGGCCAAACGCAGCGCTTCCCTGGCCATATCTTCATCTATGCCGGCTATTTCAAACATCACACGGCCCGGTTTCACTACGGCCACCCAATACTCAGGAGCGCCTTTACCGCTGCCCATACGGGTTTCTGCAGGTTTTTTCGATATCGGTTTGTCCGGAAAGATTTTTATCCAAACCTTTCCTCCCCTTTTTATATACCTGGTCATCGCGATACGAGCCGCTTCTATCTGGTTGCTGGTAATCCATCCCGGATCAACAGCCTGAAGGCCATATTCACCGTCAACTACCACGTTGCCGCGCGTTGCCTTACCCTTCATTCTTCCTCTTTGTACACGCCTGTATTTAACCTTCTTGGGCATTAACATTATTTGTCTCCCCCTTCCTTTTTGTCCTTCTTAACGGGAAGTACTTCACCCTTGTATATCCAAACCTTAACACCGATTTTTCCGTATGTCGTATCGGCTTCCGCAAAACCGTAATCTATATCAGCACGCAAGGTCTGAAGAGGTATCGTTCCTTCATGGTAATGCTCCGTTCTGGCAATTTCCGCACCGCCAAGGCGCCCTGAAACCGAAGTCTTTATCCCCTTCGCTCCGAACTTCATCGCCCTCGACATCGCCTGCTTCATAGCGCGCCGAAAAGATATTCTCCTTTCAAGCTGCCCGGCGATATTTTCGGCTACCAATTGAGCGTTTATCTCCGGCGTCTTGATTTCGGTAATATTTACGAGAACATTTTTTCCTGTGAGTTTTTCCACTTCGTGGCGCAGCTGCTCAATCCCTGTGCCGCCTTTTCCTATTACAAGACCGGGTTTTGCCGTATGAATGTTTAACTTGATTTTATTGGCCGCACGCTCAATTTCTATCCTGGCAACGCCGGAAATAAATAGTTTGTTTTTGATATATTTTCTTATCTGGAAGTCTTCTACCAAAAGGTTTGCGAAATCCTTGTTTCCGGCATACCATTTTGTGTCCCAGTCTTTGATAATTCCAATTCTCAGCCCGTGCGGATTAACTTTCTGGCCCATAAAAAACCTCCTTATTTTACGCCCTTTCCTTTAACACCAGAGTTATATGGCTGCTTCTTTTTCTAATACGATACGCACGCCCTCTCGCTCTTGGTTGGATTCGCTTAAGCGTAGGACCTTGTGTGGCGTAGCACTCAGCTACATACAGATTATCCCTGTTCAATCCGTTGTTGTTAACGGCATTTGATTCTGCTGATTTAAGCATCTTCTCAAGAATAGCCGATACGTTTCTCGGCGTATTTTTCAATATGGCATAAGCCACATCAATATCTTTATTGCGGATTAAATCTATAACCAATTTGGCTTTTCTGGATGACACTCCGGTATGTCTTAATATTGCCCTGCCTTCATCTTTGCCAATACCCAATATCTTTTTTTCTTTCTTTGTAAGAATCGGCAGCTTTTTTGATTTTACGCGTTTTTCCCGGTATTGGGTTAGTAATTCGTCCTTCTTCTCCAGAAGTTCATCCCTGGACATAACTTTTCTGCCCACGTCTGTTTCCTCCTTCCAGGTGTTATATAAACCTTAAGCTTACCAATTAAGCTATTTTTTCAGTTTACTGCTTTTTTCATCCTTGCCGTGCCCTCTGTAAGTACGGGTAGGTGCGAACTCACCAAGCTTGTGACCGACCATATCTTCGGAAATATACACGGGCACATGCTTCCTGCCGTCATGAATGGCAATGGTGTGTCCAACCATTTGGGGGAATATGGTAGAAGCTCTTGACCAAGTCTTTATAACCTTTTTTTCTCCCTTTTCATTCATATCATTTATTTTTTTCAAAAGGCTTTCACTGGCATATGGTCCTTTTTTTAATGATCTTCCCATTGAACAAACCTCCTCCCGGCAATTTTACTTGGCGTTGCGTTTCTTGACAATGAATTTGTTGCTATGTTTATTCTTCTTTCTTGTCTTATACCCTAATGTTGGCTTGCCCCACGGAGTAACAGGACCTGGCATGCCGATCGGAGATTTACCTTCACCGCCGCCATGAGGATGGTCGTTCGGGTTCATTACAACACCACGGACATGCGGCTTGCGGCCCATCCAACGTTTTCTTCCGGCTTTTCCTATTGATATATTCTCATTATCAACATTTCCGATTTGGCCGATCGTAGCTTTACAATCAACGCTTACCATTCGTACTTCCCCTGAAGGAAGCCTTATCTGCGCATATTTGCCCTCGCGCGCCATTAACTGAGCCATATTACCCGCGGATCGGACCAATTGTCCTCCCTTTCCGGGTTTTAATTCAACATTGTGAATTACTGAACCAACAGGAATTTTTGCAAGGGGAAGAGCATTGCCGGTACGAATATCCACACTCTCTCCGGACATAACGGTATCACCGACATTTAAGCCCAGCGGCGCAAGAATATATCTCTTTTCGCCGTCCACGTAATGAAGCAGCGCAATGTTAGCCGATCTGTTCGGATCATATTCTATTGACGCTACTTTTGCCGGTATATTGTCTTTATCGCGTTTAAAGTCAATAACTCTATATTTCTGCTTCGTACCGCCCCCGCGGAACCGTACGGTTATTCTTCCGTACGAATTTCTGCCGCCGGTCTTTCTGTTCGGCACCAATAGAGATTTTTCCGGCTCTTTCTTTGTTATTTCCTCAAAAGTCGATACAGTCATTTGTCTTCTTGCAGGAGAAGTCGGTTTGTATTTTTTTATTGGCATGACATTCACTCCTTTACATATTTTACGTCTATCCGTTAGCAGGCCGACTGTATAGCCTATTCAACCGGATATCCGATAGTTCGCAGCCTGTTACGGCAAAAATGCTTATCAGCTTCAACACACGAGGCTGCATGGGCGGGCAGTACAGCAAAGCAGAACGGCCAGCCGTGTTTTAAAAGGTTAGTACGAAAGATTCGGTATTACTGCATTCCACCAAACTCCGGAATTTCGGTCTTGAATTTTTTATTGGTGGTTACCTGTTTTCCGTTTTTGTCAAGATAAACAACCGGCTGCGGGTCGGTATCTATTTTGACAACGGCCTTCTTCCACTTTGATGTCTTTCCCAGATGCACTCCCATCCTTTTTTTCTTGCCGTCGTAATTAACCGTATTTACTTCCAATACCTTTACACCGAACAATTTTTCAACCGCATTTTTAACCGCGGTTTTGGTTGCACGGTAATCAACAATAAATGTGTATTTTCCATTGGCCATGTCTTCATTGCTTTTTTCAGTAATATACGGGCGTATGATAATATCCTCAGCGAAATTCATTATGCGTACACCTCCTCGACCTTGGCCACGGCATCTCTGGTAATAACAAACTTCTTATATTTAAGAATATCAAGCGTGTTAATCGTATTCACACAGGATGTTTTTACCTTAGGTATGTTTCTTGCCGATTTAACTACTTTATCATCAACGGAACCAAGCACAACAAGTGCCGAACTGTCCGCATTCAGATTTCTTAAAATCCTTTTAAATTCTTTTGTTTTAATTTCGGGCATCACGAGCTCATCCAGAACAATAATGTCACTGTCTATGACCTTACTGGACAGAGCGCTTTTCAAAGCCAAACGTTTCACTTTCTTAGGGACAGTATATCTGTAATTCCTCGGCTTCGGCGCAAACGCGATTCCGCCTCCTGTCCATTGAACCGAACGTATGCTCCCGTGACGCGCACGGCCGCTCCCTTTCTGCCTCCAGGGTTTTCTGCCGCCACCGCTGACTTCACTGATGGTTTTGGCGGATTGAGTACCCTGGCGTTTATTCGCTAATTGGTTGACAACAACCGTATGCATTACTACTTCATTAACCTTAACGCCGAATATATCATCGCTAAGGGAAATCTCCCCAACGACTTCGCCTTCAATATTATATACATCCACCTTTGGCATATCAGGTCCTCCTTCCATAAGCAAGCGCTTAAGCCTTAACGGAATTCTTAATCGCGACAAGGCTGCCTCTCGGTCCGGGTACAGCTCCCTTTACGAGCATCAGACCCTTGTCGGCGTCAACACGTACCACGGTAAGATTTTGTACCGTCACTTTATTAACGCCCATGTGTCCGGGGAGCTTTTTCCCTTTAAAAACACGGCTGGGATCTGAGTTTGCACCCATCGATCCAACGCCCCTGTGATACTGTGAGCCATGGGATTCACGGCCCCGTGCGGTTCCAAAGCGTTTAACCGTACCCTGGTAGCCCTTGCCTTTTGATATTCCCGATACATCAATTTTGTCGCCTTCCCGGAACATATCTTCAACCTTTATTTCCTGGCCTACCTCATAAGCATCAATATTATCCAGCCTGAATTCTCTGATAAATCTTTTCGGTGTAATTCCCGCTTTTTCAAACTGCCCTTTCATAGGCTTGTTTGCTTTGCTTTCTTTAATATCTTCAAATCCAACCTTTAAACCGCAGTATCCGTCGGATTCTTCCGTTTTCTTCTGAATAACCGACATCGGTCCGGCCTGGATTACAGTAACGGGAATCAAGTCTCCGTCATCTGTAAAAATCTGAGTCATACCTATTTTTTTACCAAGCATGCATTTTTGCATAATATATTACCCTCCTGTCATTGGTTCGGATATTAAGCCGAACTTAACATTTTGCCTGTTTACAGTTTAATTTCAATGTCAACGCCTGCAGGCAAATCCATCCTCATAAGAGCGTCTACTGTCTTTGGCGTCGGAACCAGGATATCTATCAGCCTCTTATGAGTTCTCATTTCAAACTGCTCACGCGAATCCTTATATTTGTGGGGCGCACGCAGTATTGTTATTATTTCTCTTTTCGTCGGCAGCGGTACCGGCCCTGAAACCTTTGCGCCTGTTCTTTTTGCGGTATCTACAATTTTCTCCGCCGATTGGTCTAAAATCTGATGATCAAAGGCTTTCAACCGAATACGAATTTTTTGTTTGTTCGCCATACATATGCCTCCTAACACGTGCCTTAATCATATCAATCAGCCGACTAAAGCACTATACTGTTTTCGCCGGAACATTAGTCCGGTTGTGTAATGACGCAACAAGTGTTTTTCTGTACACCCAGCCGGGTGTTTCATGCCGTTTCATATTAAAAACCCAGGACAAACAAGCTATAATGCTCGCTAAACCTGGGCCCTGCAGCAAACATACTCTAAGTGCCAAAAACGCATTCAAGCAGAATGTACAGTGACTTGTCGCCCGGTTTCCCTGAATCGGACATTCTCCATTGAAGTTCCCCGTTCCAAGCCGGCCATCTTCAACTTCATCGTTATGCAATGTCACAACGGGCATAATTATACTATAAAACTTTTCATGTGACAAGTAGTTTCGCAAAAATTTTCTGAAAAGTTGCTATAAGCAGAAATGGCTGCTTTGTGCTTTTACTGCCTGGTGGTCTCTTCAAACATAACCTGTATGTTCGCGGGCGGAATATCGGGCAGTATGGCTTCATGGCTTGGTGATATGATTAGGCCTGTCGGAAATAGCTGTCTTGCCTTTCGAACCTGTTCGCGTATTTCCTCGGCGGTTCCCTTGACCAGCAGTTCCTGGGTATCGATTCCACCGCAAAAAGCGCCCATATCTCCGAATTTCTGCCTGATATTCTCCAGGCTCATACCCTCTGCGAGAGCCTGTACCGGATGAATGGCATCAACCCCGGCATCGAAGAGATCGGGAATCACGTCGGCAATCGAGCCGCAGGAGTGGTAAATTACTTTCAGTCCATAGCTGTGAGCCTGTTCAGTAAGTATTTTTGCTCCGGGGATCACAAACCTGCGAACCAGTTCGGGCGATATCATAAGGCCTCTCTGGCTTCCTATATCGTTTCCGATTATAACGGCATGAAGCCTTCCTTTCGTGGCTTCGAAAAAGATTTCATTTGCCTTCAGATAAAACTTAAGGATTCTGTCATTGACAGCTTCAACCACTTCGGGATTGATAAGCATATTTATCAATGCTTTATCCATACCGAAGGCAGCGCAGGTATCCTGAAAATGTGCCGACCAGATCATACCAAGGTTGGCTTTGTCATCGGGAGCTTGCTCAATCAGCCTTTTGCATTCATTTACATCGATATGACCGGCCGGATCCGGCCAGTCAAATTTATCCACATCAGCAGGATCCTCGGAGTTATAAAAAAATCCCGGAGCGGTAAGAGTTCTTTCCACCGCATCAACATTGCCGTCCCGATACCAGTCGAAGGCGGCGTATATTGCCGAAGCGTTGGGAGATCTGTACGGAACCTCAATGGTATAAATGTCATCGCCAACAGCGAGTTTTAATTCATGGAGGTCCGCAGCGCCAAAATGCTCCAGCAGGGCGGGTACAGAATAGGGATGCGGCAGCCCCAGCCAGCATGCAGGACGATCCACGGGTTTTCTTTCTATGGTTCTGATAAATCTTTCCAGGCTATTCACGTTTCTACCTCCGTTTTTTCATATATTTCATATGTTTTAACGAATAGACTTTTACAGCATTCCGGAAAATCTGCAAACCTGTATCCGGTATTCAGGTTTATACACGCAGTTTTAAAGTATAGGCATAGTCACAGGGGCGTGTTTGCGGCAGCTCAACTTCCAGGTGCCTGTCAGTCTGCCGGAACCAAACAGGCTCATCTGTACCAAGCAAATTAATATGCCTTATTTCCGGGTTGTTATCCGAACGCCTGAAAGTTCGTATTTTCAGCACACGATCCGCAGGCCACCCCAGTGCGATGGCATAAATCGCATCGCCTTTCCGGGTAAACCTGAAATCCTGGGCGGTAAATGTCTTAAGTTTTATGTCCGAAGCAATTCCGTTGTTTTTCAGCTGAGCGTTTATTCGATCCACATCATAATTAGAATCTTCGATGCCGGTAGGCCCCTCAACCGCCGTTTTATACGGCCGCGTGCCGTAGATTGCCTCGCCGCAGATATTCAGCCAGTTTCCTATGTCTGCAAGTATTTTTTTTGCCTCGGGATGGAAAGAACCGTCCGCATAAGGACCCACGTTAAGAAGCAGGTTCCCGTTCTTCGCAGCAACATCGCACAGTTGATGCACAATCTCGGCAGCAGGTTTGTACTTAGGGTTCTGTACCATGCACCAGGTAATATTGTCTTCAAGCCGGTTGTCGGTTTGCCACGGGAAGGGCTGCGCGCTGGAAAAGCGGCCGCATTCAATATCGAGAACACCGACGTTTTCGGGAAAGTCCTCCTGTTTGTAGGTAATGATGCCGTCGGGCTGTTTATTGATATTGTAATAGTAGTCTGCAAGCTCAAATTTATAACGCTCGCCTATAATGTTGGTCCGGCTGTCAAAATACAGAACATCAGGACTGTATTTGTCAATCACCTCTATTACCTTGTTTCGCCAGACGATGTTGAACTCATCATCGGGAAGCCTGTATGGCATGTATCTGTTGGTTTCAAGCGGCAGTGCCTTTCCATAGAATTTCTCATTTTCGGGAACATAGACATCAGCATCGGGATCTGTGGACATAAACCAGCCCCACAACCACTGATGGTGGAAAGTACACAGTATTTTTATGCCTCTTTTGCGGAATGCCCTTGCACATTCACCGGTAATATCCCGCTTCGGACCATAGTTTACACAATTGACAGGGTTCACATTGCTGTCCCACATTGAGAAGTTATCCGCATGCTCTGTTACAGGCCCGGCATATTTCGCACCCGAACGGACAACCAGATCGGCCCATTCATCGGGATCGAATTTCTCACAGCGGAACATGCTGTAGAAATCCTTATAGCCAAACCTGGTAAGAGGTCCGTAGATTTTGACATGGTACAGGTTTTGGGATGAACCCTTCGCATACATATTTCTTGAATACCATTCATTTTCATAGGCAGGAACACTGTAAGGACCCAAATGGAAAAACAGGCCGAATTTTGCGTCCCTGAACCAGTCCGGAGCTTTTCTTTCAACATCAGCCCAGCTTAATGAACAATTATCCTTCATTATCAATACCTCCAGACAATTGCTTCAGCGGAAGCCGATAGAACGATACTATCGGCAGACAGGTAACCTCGTCCACTGCGGGATACATGGTTGGATTCGCTTCCCAGCCAAAAGATACGACCGCATCGTCCAGCGGCGCCCGCTCAAGGGTCAGATGCAGGACATTCGGCTTTTCGCTGTCCTGAACAAAAGCAGTTACAGCAATTTTCCCCAGGCTGTCCTCAACCATGAACCCGCAATGCCGGGGATCATCGGTGAATATTGTAAATCCACGCTTCATATTTTTGAATGCCAAAGAAAGCCTTTGATTTGTGCAAACGGCTGAATCAGGCTCGGGTGCACGGTATTCAGGCATATTATACAGCACGCTCGCACAGAGCCTGGCCATTCTTTCGCCCAGTTTTATATTTGCGCAGGCGCTGTTATGGATTCCGTCGGACAGTTGGCAGTCCAGTGTCGGAAGCATATACACGCCCGGAATATTATGAGATGCCTGGCGCTGGGCTTCTCTGACAATCCCCCAGCATTCGTCATGAGAACCGCCAATCTGCCGGTTCAGTTGGAACGTAAAGAACGGAATGTCATATCCCAGCGTTTTTCTTGTTGCATTCACCAAATGGCGGAAATTGTCATAATATTTTGGAGCCATTCCGGGTTTTGTATCCGAACAACCCTGATACCAGAGAATACCTGCAGCTTTTCCGCCGCATTCCTTTATTCTGCTGATCATGTTCCTGAACAGATCGCCGTCCTGTTCACTGTGCCATCTGCTTATCAGGGAACCTCCCAGAGCTGTAGTGATCAGGCCGACAGGGTAGCGGGAGAACTTCGCAAAATTTTTACCGAAGGATAAATACGGAGATACTCCGCAAATACCCATTTCAGTATTTGCCTGATCTGCAGCAAAAGTTGACTCATTGATCGGATGGCAGGCAAGATCCCATTTTCTACGGTTACGGTACAGATGTATTCCCGGCATTGGCGCATCCAATGCCGAATCCCTTCCGTAACCGGATGAATTCGATTGGCCTGCAATTACAAAAATATCACCCACCCCGATATGTACCCGGACGTCACCTCTGAATATCCAACGGAGATTGGGTTTTACGCTTTTTGTATCAAGACCTGTTTCAATGCGGTATAGTCCTCCTGCCGGTACGTTGATTTCAGCGGACCAGGTTCCGCGGCAGCGGTCATCGCCGTATGATATATCGGTTTCAGTCCAGGGAATGACCTGGCTGTTATCGTCCTCACTCATTACTCTGATCAGCGGAACTGCGCGCTTTACTCCTATATCAACCGCTTCTTTCGGCGCCTGCCAGGTTCCGCTGAAGGACAGCGCCGCATAGCTGTTAATGTGCTGCACAATTTGCCAGTCTGAAATACCGTCTGTTATAAAAACGCCATGCACAAATATCACCTCTGATTGTGTTTTTTCATGAATAATTCGTTATGACGACGGATATATTCTTCAATACCTTCTTTATAATAATATTCAAGCCGGTTTTCCCACATCTGAACAGGGTCGCCCTTGCCTATTATTATCCGGGTAAAGTCATCCAAAACTGACTGGGTATTGAAT
>DATCLI010000366.1:0-4842 GCA_036563955.1 Clostridia bacterium
CTCCTGAAGTTGTAGAAACATCAATCCTGCCGCCGCCATTTCCGACCCGGCCTTTTAGTTCTTTTTTGTCGGATGACGAAATGTTCATGGAAAAATCCTCACATTTTATATTTCCCGATATTGTTTTTAAATCAACAGTAAATTCTGCTTTATGCGATATTCCAAGGTTAACACTGCCGGATATGCTTTTTGCGCTTACTTTTTCAAATCCATCAGCAAAATCCGCGTCAATATTGCCGGAAGTTGAATTTAATTCGGCTTTTTCTGCCGCTGCATTTAATTTGGCATATCCGGAAACAGTTCTGAATTTTATATCTTCGGCTTTTAAAGATCCAATAGCCGCATCTCCCGACGTCGTATTTATCTTCGCGGAATTCGATATTGCTTTATCAATCCTGCAGGTTCCGGATATCGAGCTTGCTGAAATATCACCTTCCGCTTCAATTTCGGATATATCTATTTTCCCCGAAGTCGTATTAATAGTTATATCATTGCCCGATAACCGATCTGCCGATATATTCCCTGAAATGCTTTTTATCTCAATATCCCGGTTCCACTCTTCCGGTATAACAACATCAAGTTTTGTATCCTCCCTCACGCTGAACCCTGCCTGCAAAGGGTATACAATTCTTACCAGGGCTTCGTCCCCGTTTTTTTCTACTTCCAGGTATGGGATATTTTCTTTTTTAATTCCTATAACATTGCCATAAAAATGCGCGCTTACCCGGTTGGAACTATGTGTTGATATTTTTATCTCCGAGCTTACCGAAATAATTGTTATTTTATCGACCCCATCCGTTGAAATTTCGTCTTTATTGTCAATATCATATCCAAAGCCGCTTTTTACTGGTGTATTATCCATACCCATAAAATTGCCGGCGTCTTTTTTCTGACTATAATAAGCAAAGCCCCCGAGAAGTACAAGAACTATCAAAATAAATCCTATCATCGGCAGAATATTTTTCCCTCTTTCATTCATCGGATTAATCCTCCTAAAGTTAAAAGCAATCTCTGGCTTATATGTATCACATATGTAACGCCGCAGCAATAGATTTAATTAAACTCTAATCAAAATCTAATCGGAATAAAAAGTTAATCGCCGGCCTGAAAAAGCCGGCGTCCTCCGGAGATATTGATAAAGCGGTTCTTACGCCTGTTCAATATGCTTAAAAACTCCCTTCGATACCAAAAACAACAGCAAGACTATGATAAGATTCCAAAGTGCAATTATCATCAAAGCAGCTGCTTTGCTTGTAAACGCGAAATAAACAATAAGGCCGAATGCCGCACCGGGGACCACGACAAAAAATGAAACAAAAAGTTTTATGAATATTTGCAAAGCCTTACTGTGAACAGCACCGAACAGCCGCCTTGACACAATGTCTCCATAGATGTAAACAGCTCCGTACAGGGCGTAGCTGATTATGCACAGGAAAATAACCGTCAGGCTTTTTTCAATGAATATATACGCTATCGCAAAAAGCAGGATACCATCAAGAAAATTTTTTATATTCTCTGTAAGAGTTGTGTATAACAGCTTTTTCGCATCAGGTTCAGGTATAAGAAAAATATACGGCTTGTTGATTTCCTGCGGCCACTTTCCCTGGATAACAAAGAAAAAAAGCATATATGCGCTGAAAAACAAAATCATGAAAATCCTGGTTTCGGTCATTTCCGGCATTAGAAACTGGAACAGTATGCCCGCCAGTATAATAATAATGCTTGATTTATCAAAGAACAGAAAAAAGCTTGCTTTCCTGTATTCAAGCATTTGCTTCTGGAATATGACCGCGGCGCCCTTTACGGTAAACCCGGAGCGTATGTTCCTTACGTTCTTTTTATCAATGACCGAGATATCACGGCCCTGACGTTTCGCTTTTATCTTTTGCTCTTTATATTCTGTTGCAGCAAGCACATCTTCATAATAATCAAGATTGTTTTTATAAAGGATAAATAAAAACGCCGCTATAATAGCAATCAGGATCGCAATGCTGGCGAAAAAAGCGGGAGTTATGCCGTAAACTGCGGCGGATGCTATCGCTGCAAGCTGTCCGATAAACGGAAACCATGAAAAAACTGCAGAATTCAGATATCCGATCGCCGAACTCATAAAATCGTCTCCTGTAATTATGCTTATAAACAACCCAAAAACAGCCAACATCATGAATGCATCAATAATACGCTTTGCCGTTATCCTGCCCGACTTGCTTTTTGAAGTGTAAATATACAAAACCATCCCGATTATCGGGCTCAAAAGCGAATAAAGAAGCGCAGTAAGCAGTATTATCCAGGTTCCATAGCTTTTAAGCATGAAATTGTTTTTTATATTCGGTATTTGGAATATCATGAACAGAACTACGAGGAGGGAAGTCCCCATATGCTTGATAAAACCGTACAAAAGTACTTTATTTTGTTTAATAGGAGACGTGAAAACTAAATTTACGTCCGAAAACCTGAAATATGAGCCTCCTTTTTCAATGCCTTCCCTTAAACTTAAATAAATCAGGACAGTAATAAGGGCGGTAAATATTGCTTTAAATAATTCGTTCGATCCATGCCTTACAGAGCCTGAAGGCATAATAAGAACCAATATGATAAAGCCTGCCATCATCATGCCGAGAAATATATAACCTATAAGCGCCCAAGGTTTGCTCGCAAGGCCGCGTATAATATTTTTCAATTGTTTTCGGATAAGATAAAGCAGCGGACCCATAATCAGACTACTCCTTCCGTAACGGCAAAAAAGATCTTTTCAAGGGATTCCGAGCTGTTTTCAAGCTCTTTCCGCGTTCTTGAGAGAACAATCTTCCCTTTGTTCATAACAAGAACCCTGTCCCAAACCCCTTCGATACTGTCAAGGATATGTGTACTGATTAACACCGCGCAGCCCTTTTCCCTCAATTCCAGGAAAACAGCCTTAAGCTCTTTTATGGCCTTAGGATCAAGACCCACCATCGGCTCATCAAAAAGAACCATCTTCGGGTTTATTAATAGAGCGCAGCATATGCTGATTTTCTGCTGCATCCCCTTGGATAATTCTTTACCGAGCATTTGCTTTTTATCGCCCATGTCAAACCTTGCAAGCAAATTTTCCGCGCTTTCCTGCCAGTTATCATCAAGCCGGTATGCCCGGGCGATAAATTCCATATGCTCCCATACGGTAAGGTATTCATACACAGCAGCAGTTTCAGGAACATAGCCGAAAACCTTTTTGGAGTTCAGGGATTTGTTCGGCTCGCCGTTTATTAATATTGTACCGTTAAATTTTAAAAGCCCTGCTATTGATTTTATGGTAGTGCTTTTTCCCGCTCCGTTCGGACCGAGCAGAACCCCTATTTCCCCGCTTTTCACCTCGAAACTTATATTATCTACAGCCAGTACGTTATCATAACGCTTTGTCAATTCTTTAACAATAAGCATGATTATGCGTCCTTTCATGGTGATATCTGTAATAGTATACATTAGCAAACCATCTTTTTCAAGCATTATGCCTGCGTTTTCCAAACAGCGGGTGACTTCGCGGGTTGAGACATTGCTGCCGCGTTCCGGCAGGTATGCGGCTTTGATTTGGGTGTTTTCGTTGACTCAGGGCGACATATATTACATTTTTTCGGGTGCGCTGATTCCGATTATGCTGAGCACATTTTTAATAACAATCCTCGTGGAATCTACAAGAAGAAGCCTTGCCTGCAGCAAATCCTCATCTTCACCCTTAACCCTGCAGGCGTTATAAAAGCTGTGAAAATCCGACGCGACATCAATAACGTAACGCGTAAGACGGCTTGGTTCCAATGTTTCCGCTGATGCCGCCACTTCCTCGGGAAGTTCCGCAAGCCTTTTCATAAGCGCAAGTTCTTCGGGCTGAGTCAGCAGGTTAATCTTTATATCTTCTACGGCTCTCCTTTTTATGCCTTCTTCCGTTAATTTCCTTAGAATGCTGCATATCCTTGCATGCGCATACTGTACGTAGAACACGGGATTGTTGTTTGACTGCTCGACTGCCAAATCCAAATCGAAATCAAGATGGCTTCCGGCTGTTTTCATGTTAAAGAAAAACCTCGCCGCGTCTACTCCAACTTCATCGAGAAGATCATCAAGCGATACCGCTCGTCCCGTTCTCTTTGACATTCTTTCAATTTCCCCGCCGCGATACAACCTTACGAGCTGAAATATCACGATTTGCAGCTTATCGCCGGGTATTCCGATTGCTTCCATCGCAGCCTTCATCCTTTTCACATGCCCGTGGTGATCGGCGCCCCAAAGATTTATAACCCGGCTGAAACCTCTCTTTATAAACTTATTCCTGTGGTATGCAATATCGGCAGCCATATATGTCGGATGTCCGTTCTGCCTTATCAATACTTCATCCTTTTCAAGGCCGGCTTTCTCTCCGTTTAGCCACAAAGCCCCGTCTTTCTCTAAAACATATCCCCTCTGCCGCAAAATATCTATCGTTTCGTCAATTTCTCCGTGATACAGCGAACTTTCACTGAACCATACATCATATTTTATGCCATACCGCGAGAGACCGTCCTTTACGCGTCTCAGGTTTTTCGGAAGCGCATATTCAACCAGGGCCTTTCTTCTTTCATCAGGTGATATTGATATGAGCTTTTCCCCGTATTGCTTAATATATTCTTTTACATGATCAATAATGTCTTCCCCGTGGTATCCGTCCTCAGGAAAAGGTATGCTGTCTTCACCATAAATCTGCTGAAGATACCTTGCTTCCAATGAAGTACCGAACTTTTCTATCTGGTTTCCCGCGTCATTAATATAAAACTCCCTTGTTACATCAAAACCCGATTTCTCAAGTACGCCGGCAATACAGTCGCCTAACGC
>DATCLI010000367.1:0-3314 GCA_036563955.1 Clostridia bacterium
ATTGTAGTCTTTAAACGCAATAATGATTCCGTACATAGGCCAATAGTGAAAAATAATATAGTAGCAGAACGGAAGAAAAAACAACAGATACAGGTATTTGTTTTTCTTTACCCTACGGATAAAATGGTTATGTTTAGTCAAATGACTGCGTGATGAATGCCGTAATAATTCCATAGTGGGAATACCTCCCGAGATCTTGTTGGTGCAGTACGTCCAATAATTTCATTATATAAAAACATTCCGGAAAGAAAAGAACCGATATGGAAACTGATGATTCAATTTTCTACCTCGACTAAGGATGATGCAATTTTCTACCAGGCTTCATTTCTCTCGGGCTTTGGGAACATAATTATATGAAAGGTTTTTGCTGAAGTGCTGCTTTTTAAATTAATATAACCTAATCAGACAGATTCTTTTATCATTTTATATTCTCTCGGGCTTTTACCTGTTATTTTGCGGAATACCCTGTTAAAATAGGGATAATCATCATAGCCCACAAGATAGGAGATATCCGTAAGGCTGTATTTTCCCTCCTCAATTAACTGAATGGATTTTTCTATTCTCTTCTTTGCGATATACAGCATCAGATTTTCACCGGTATCACGCTTAAAAGCCCTCGAAAGATACGAGCTTTCCACCAGGAAGAGTTTTGAGAGCATTGACAGCGATAACTGCTCAAAGTAGTTTTGGTCAATATACTCCGCCACAAGCTTAACGATCTCATTTATGGTTTCATTCGGAGCGGGAGAGGGTGCCGCGAGGCTTAATGCTTCATCAATGATCTGCTCCATAACGCTGCATACTTCATCCGCACAGCATGATTCCAGCGTTTTGTCCATCAATGCCATAAGGTTCTCCAAAGCGGCAATTTCATGGGGTGAAATGTTCTCGTTCGCCGCGGAATAAATAATGTTTAATATCCTGTCCACGGTCTGTTTGACTTCGATATACAACCAGTTGCCGTTATCGCATCTTTTAAGCCCTACCTGGTTAAAAACCAGATCCTTGATCATTTTGCCATACCGGTTTTTGATACCAAAGACAAGTTTATTTTCATGCTCGGGAAGCAGCCGTTTTTTAATGCATAAATCCTTAACCCCGTGAATGGATTTTATTGTGCTGCCCGGGCGGTATCTCCTTGACATAAGCGCGAAAGAAGCTTCATTATAGGCGTTCCGGATATCCTTAAGGGAAAAGTAATGCCTGCTGACAGCTATGTTTATTGGTGAGCCGGTAAAACCTTCAAGTGTTTTCATTATATTTTCGCATGCGTTTTTCAATAAGCCGTGATCAGATTCGGTTATAATAATGTATTCATTCGGCGAATATGTATTGTTGAAGATAATATGCTTTCCCCCGTTAAGGAGAACGCTAATCATATTCTTCGCATCATAAGAGAACTGACTCATATCAAAGCCATATTTTTTGCTGAGGAGCTGATTGATATTGTATATTTTTATAAGAACAAGCGAAAACCCTGTAAAATCCAGTTCAATTTCCGACATTGGATGGTGCGCGATGTTTTCAGGGTCGGCAAGCTCATCCATTGAAATCATCATACTGAGCTCTTTGTCCCTTATAACCGATGAAGCTTTTAAGAGTTTTTCCCTTATTGATTTGTCTTTTTCCCTCATTGAACGGTCAGTGTTAATTACTTCAACCGCCTTGGCAAGAACTTGTATGAGCCCGACTTTAGTTAACGGCTTAAGCAGGTAGTCTATTGCTCCGGAAAGCAGTGATTCCCTGACGTATTCAAAATCGTTATAACCGCTCAAAATAATAGTCACAACCTGGGGATACCTGTTTTTTACAGTTTTAACAAGTTCAACGCCGCTTATAAACGGCATGTTTATATCCGTAATCAATATGTCGGGACAATCGGATTCCATTCTTCTTAAAACATCCTCGCCGTCAACCGCCGGCTCCATAAATGAAAAGGAATACTCGTCCCAATTGATAATATTGCGCAGGTTCTCTCTGATCCAGTATTCATCGTCGGCAATCAGAACTTTGTAATTTTTTTCATCCATTTTCATTTTTACTCCCTACTCTCGGAATTCGAAGCGTTACTTTGCTTCCCTCGCCTTTCGCGCTTTCGATATGCACTCCGTATTTGTCGCCGAACAACAGCTTTACGCGGGCATTTATATTATCGAGCCCGATAGAAAATCCCTTTTCAAGAGCGTTATAGTTCGAAGATTCAAGCTGCTTGTTTATTTTATCCGCATCCATTCCAACCCCGTTGTCTATTACCGATATAATCATGTCTTCACCGCACGGCGCGGCGACAATCTCTATTCTCTTTTCCCCGTGCTTGTTCTTAAGTCCGTGAAGTATCGAGTTTTCCACGAGAGGCTGCAGCGATATTCTCGGTATGCATTCATTCCAAAGGTTCGGATCTATTTTTATATCAATGTCAATGCTGTTCATCATCCTGACATTCATGACGTACATGTAGTTTTTTATATGTATAATCTCTTTTTCTATTGTTGTCAGGGGCTCCTGCATGTTCATACTGTACCTGAAAATGTTGGACAGGGCTTTGCAGAGGGAACTGACGCTGCTGCACTGCTGGGATGCCGCTATACTGCTCATTGTATCAAGCGTGTTATATAAAAAATGGGGATTAACCTGTGCCTGCAGGGCCTTGTACTCCGCCTGGTTCAGCAGAAGCTTTGACTGGTATTCCTTCGCAATAAGGTTTTCAATCTGATCAAGCATTTCATTGAAGGTTTCTCCAAGTTTCCCTATTTCGTCCTGTTTCAGGTTTTCAAGGCGCAGGGATGTATCGCCTTCTTTTATCCGGTTCATCGTGCTTACCATGTTTTCCAGGGGAGTGGTCAGGCTTTTTGACAGTACAATGGAGGCGAACGAGAATATAATAATAATTAAAACCGCGATAATTACAAGATTCCTTGATAAAACCCGATTGCTTTCTTCCAGAAGGAACTGGGGTGTTAACGAAAAAGCGGTAAGATTGTATTTTATCTGCGGAATTTCAAAAAAGACGCTGTCATCGGATACAAGGCTGTTAATTCCGGGCTTGTTGTTATTTTGAACCAATTGGGTTATCGTATGATAATATTCGCTCTTTTTACCCGTCAGATCCCCTGTCAGCAAAAACGGGCGGTCGCCCAGCGGCTGAAGCCATATAAGCTGCCCCTGGGAATAAACATACTTTTGCACTATATTCATAAAGCTTTTATCATCAACATCACACACTATGTAACCTATCTTTCTCGTAGTCCTGTCGGTATATATTTTTACTACGAACCTCAGTATGCTTGTCTGCCTGCTTTTATTATAGTAACTCG
>DATCLI010000368.1:0-8159 GCA_036563955.1 Clostridia bacterium
CTGTCACCCTGTACATGTCCTCCGGGATGTCTTTTATATACCCGGGCAGTGTCTCCAATGTATATATACCCAACCGGTGCAGCGCGCGCGTGCAGACCGTATAGAAAAGGCGCTGTTCCGCCGGGCCTTCGTACGGATTCGAAAGGTTTAGAACAAGAGCGGCGTCAAATTCAAGCCCTTTTGCGAGGTATGAGGCTATTACGGTTACCCCCGCAGTGAATTCGGATTCTTCGCTTACGACGAGATGACACGCCGTAACCGTTTTTAATAAACGGAAAACGTCCCTTGTTTCTTCGATGTTCTTTCCGATGACTGCAATGGAATGGTACCCTTCTTCAGTAATTTTCTTTATATCTTCATTAAGTTTTTCAACGCATTCATTCATGTCCCGGATAATCCTGACATACGGAAGGGGTCCTTTCCGGTCAATAAATTCAATATTTTGTTCAATTGACAGTATTCTGTTGCAAAACCGTGTTATTTCCGCTGTCGAGCGGTAGCTTTTGCCCATCTTGATATGAACGGGTTTTTCGGGAAAATCAAAAATTTCCGTAAGGGCGTTCATGTTTCCGATATTCGCATAAGGGTTCATGCTCTGGTTCAGGTCCCCAACAATTGTAAAACTGCTGTTCGGGAAAAGTTCGCGGATAATCTGCATTTGCACGGGCGTATAGTCCTGGGCTTCATCAATAATTACATGCTTTATTGAAACAGTATTGGGCATTCCGTTCAATTTACCCTGCAAATACAACAGAGGAGCCAAATCCTCAAGGTATAACCTTCCCTTGTTTATCTGGCGCAGTGTTATTTTAGATATTTCCGTCAGGGTTTCGGCCGTTTCCTGTTTATCGGCCAGCGTTTGCAGGAGATCGACATTGAAGAATAACTCCCTGTAAATATCGATAATTTTTATTTTTCCGATTTGCCGCGCCCTTTCGCGAAGAGGTTTGAATTCCTTCAAAGCGATGCGGGTTGCTCTCCTCTTACGCTCTGCCGGTTTTAAGTCGCTCCATTCGGGACGCGATTCATACTGTTTCATAAGCTCGGCAATTCTTTCTTCTTCGATTTTCTTAATTAGAAAAAGAATACGGTTTCTGATTTTGATAAGCCTTGGGATAACCGGAAGATAGGTAAATTCCTTAAGAAACAGGTGAGCCTGTTCCGCGGCTGATATGATTGTTTTATCCCGTATTGAGAAATCTTCGAAATTTCCGGGGTTATTATCAAGCAGGGCTGTATATTTCTTAAGGGCGGACAAAAACCGAACGGAGGATTTAAACCGTATCGCTTCAATGATATCGCGGTAGTAAAGCGAATTTTTATATGAAAGTATTAATTCCATCTGGTGATTCAGGCCATAAATTTTGAACTTTGATTTCAACCTGTTATCCGCGTATTCCATGAAGGTAGTCCGGCGGACATTTTCTTCACCCAGTTCAGGCAGCACTTCGGATATATAATCGTTAAACATCTCGTTTGGCGAAAATATAACTACATTGGAGTTGTTTAAACTGTCCCGGTAACGGTATAAAAGATATGCCGCCCGGTGCAGCGCTATAGACGTTTTTCCGCTTCCGGCGGGACCTTCAACAATCAGAAGCCTATGTCCTTCATCGCGTATTGCGCGGTTTTGTTCCCTCTGGATTGTTGTAACGATGCTTTTCATTTTTTCGTCCTTGCTCTGCCCGAGAATCTCCTGCAGAATTTCGTCATCGATTTTTATGTCCGAATCGAACATATACTCGATCCGGCCATTTTTTATGCGGTACTGCCTTTTCAGCAGCAGATCGCCTTCAATGGTCCCTGAAGGAGACGAATACTGCACTCTTCCAGGTTCATGATCATAAAACATGCTCGATATCGGAGCCCTCCAGTCATATACGAGAATCTCAAGACTATTATCGTTCTGAAGGGTTGATATGCCTATATATATCTGTTCAAGCCCGTCTTCGCCGTCTTCCCGGAAGTCGATCCTGCCGAAGTAAGGGTTAGCGCGCATTCTTTCGAGGTATTGAATCTTGCGCGCCGAGCTTTTAAAGGCGCTTTCCATATTCCGCATGTCATCAAGGTAAAACTTGGCCCGAATCAACTGCTCCGGATCATTAAGGTTTGTCGGAGCTCCTTCGACTTCCTCCCACATGTTCCTATACGTTTCACGCATATTTTTTTCGAAGGCGAGCTTATCGTTATATTTTACGCGCAACTGGAGGTTGATTTCATCAAGGGTTTTTTTAAGTCTTGCTTCTTCAGCCGTTCTTTCATTCTGCATTTCTTTTACCTCCCTCCGGGTTAGTATATATCTTTTGCACTTTTATAAGCGGGTATGCCGCCTTGCAGTAACGGGAGAAATTCGGACGCGTGGGGCCGTATCGCACATCTTCCGAGTTGTTGTTTCGATAGATTGAGATATTATATTATAAACGGCAGCCGATATCAACCCGGAATTTTTTATTTGTTGACCGGATATGGGCTTCATAAAAAACATTATCTTTTTGCGGGCAGGTTTGATAAAATATATATCAAATATGCGCTTATCGAATATTGGAAGGGCTGATATTATGAAATTAATTGACGTATCAAGACCTGTTTTTACCGGGATGACCATATGGCCGGGCGACGAAAATGTGATTATTGAACGAACTTCCTTTATTTCAAAAGGCGATGCGGCCAATATATCGCGGCTGCACGCGGGCGTGCATGCCGGAACGCATATAGATGCTCCGCTTCATTTTATTGATGACGGTAAAAGCGTCGATAAGCTTGACATAAATCTATTTGCCGGAAAGGTGAAAATAATTGATGCGCAGGGATTTGAGAGCATACGGTACGAGCATGTTAAAAACATAAACAGAGAAGAGACAGACGCGGTCTTTTTTAAAACATCAGGCAGCATGCGGACCCTTGAAGAGCCTTTTGACACGTCCTTTACAGGTCTTGAATACGAGGCGGCCGCGCATCTGGCCAAAACAGGAATAAAAGTAATAGGAACGGATGCTTTATCTGTGGAAAGGTATGGAAATAAAGAACATGCGGTGCATAAGCTGCTGCTTAAAAGCGAAGTTCTGATTATTGAAGGGTTATGGTTTAAGGATATAACGCCGGGTATTTATAATTACATTTGCCTGCCGGTGCTTATAAAGGGCTCGGACGGAGCGCCTGCGAGGGTTGTGTTGTTCAAATAAATATTTATAAGCCGTTCCAGGCCGAGATAGACTGTTTACCAGGCGGCACGCAGTTAATCCAATCGAAAGGAAATGCGAAATGATAGTTGTAAAAAGGGTAACGGACAGCTCAATGTATGACATTGCCTGCCGGATCAGAATTGAAGTTTTTGTTCATGAACAGGGTGTTCCGGAAGAAATTGAAATGGACGAGTATGACGCTTCGGCCGATCATGTCGTTGCATTCCGTGACGATAAACCCGCAGGATGCGGAAGAGTTGTAATACTTAACGGAAGCGCTAAAATCGGGCGGGTTGCGGTTATAAAAGACGAACGCAAAAAAGGGATAGGCAGAAAAATCTGTGAAGAATTAATAAAAATTGCGGCGGAAAAAGGAATAAAGGAATTTGTTCTGAATTCACAGCTTACCGCAGCCGATTTTTACAAGAAACTGGGTTTTGAAGCTGTCGGAGGGATATTCAAGGAAGCCGGCATTGACCATGTTAAAATGCTGAAGAGAATATAAAACGAAGAAGCTGCCAAACTTTAAAAGCTGAGAACCCCGGGTATTGAAAAAGCTGCCCTGACATAAGGCAGCCGTTTATATCTTAAGTATTTAAGCCAATAAACGTTATAGCAAAATAGAAATATATTATCAGCGTGAGAGCATCAACAATTGTAGTAATAAGAGGGCTTGCCATAATTGCCGGATCGAGCTTCAGCTTCTTTGCCAATATTGGCAGCATGCCGCCGATAATCTTCGCGATTACGATAGTAAAAATAAGTGTTACCGAAACTGTCAGGGCTATCGGCAGCGGATACCTTTCCAGAAAGTATATCCTTACAAAATTCAAAACCGAAAGGATAACCCCCACAAGAATGCTTATCCGCATTTCTTTCCATATAACCCTGAATATGTCTTTTGAGTCCACTTCACCGAGAACAATGCTTCTTATAACAAGGGTCGATGCCTGCGAGCCCGCATTACCTCCCGTATTCATGAGCATCGGGATAAATGCGGCGAGCACTACCACCGACTGAAGGGCTGCTTCAAAATGTCTTATTATATATCCTGTAAACGAAGCTGACACCATTAAAACCAGAAGCCAGACAATTCTTTTGCGGGCAAGCGTCAAAACACCCGCGTTTATATATTCCTCATCAGGGGGCTGCACGGCTGCCATTTTATAAAAGTCCTCGGTGTTCTCTTCTTCGATTACGTCAACAATGTCGTCAATGGTAATAATTCCGACAAGCCTGTTTTCGTTATCCACGACAGGTACTGCTAACAGGTCATAGTTTTTGAAAATGTCGGCAATGTATTCCTGGTCGTCGTGGGTATTAACAAATAAAGGTTCTTTGTGCATAATTTCTTCCAGTGTATTATCAACCGGAGCAAGCACGAGATCCTTAAGCGACACAATACCTTCAAGATGCCTTTCTGCGTCAATGACATAGCAGGTATAAATCGTTTCCTTGTCCGGCGCTGTTTTCCTTATTTTTTCGATTGCCTCGCCGACGCGCATCTGTTTTTTTAAATCGACAAACTCAATTGTCATAAGGCTTCCGGCGGAATAATCGGGATACATAAGGAACTGGTTTATGAGCCTGCGCTCAACGGCGCTTGTGTTCTTTAAAATCTTTTTTACGACGTTTGCGGGCATTTCCTCAAGAAAATCTATTTTATCGTCAAAGTATAAATCCGATACGATATCCGCCAGTTCTTTCTCGCTTATATGTTCGGACAGCTCGGCCTGACGCTCCGTGGAAAGGTGTGAAAATACGTTCACGGCTATTTCTTTAGGCAGCAGCCTGAAAATCAGAAGAGCCTGTTTCCCTTCCAGGGTATTTATAAATTCGGCGATATCATACGGCTGGGCTTTTATTAATTCATTTTTTAGTGATGTATAATCTTTATCAATTACCAAAAGGTTAATCTTTTCAAAATCCACAGCAATAACCTCCCTTCGGGCTGTTTGAACCATTAAAAGGCATGAAAAAATTATAGCCTGATGTAAAAATATAAAAAAGTAGAAACAGGTCCGCCGCCGGTGGTATTTTTGCCGTTAATAAAATGTTCCAACGGAAAGACAATCATGCATAAGAAGAAACATGCATGTTACAACAAAACGAGACTAAGGCGGCAGAATAAAACAGCAGCCGGGCAAAGGCTGTATGAACACATGTTAGTATTACCGGGTCCATCTCCCATTCTACCACCTCCATTGATACGGTTTACCTATTCAATAAACCTAATTATACTCTTGTATAAATACGTTTTCAATAAAAATTTATTAGTAGGCTTTTGCGATGTAACCTTAATATAAATCAGCTGTACAATATATAATGACAAGCCTTAATGCATACCAGCAATATATTGTACAGCGGTACTCAAAGTATATAACAACACAAAATGCTAATTAGTCGGTTGCCCACTTCATAAAGGGCATTTCATATTTGTTGAATAAACCTGCGTGCTTTGGCACAATCCGGAATGAATAGCCGTATTCGCCGCCGTCCGTAATTGAAAATGTGGCAGAATAAAGAAAAGCGGACGAGTCGTGCTGCCCGGCAACAGTCATTTCAACGCTTTCACCCTGGCTTATTTTGCCGCCGTCAACAAGGCCGTAGTATATTTCAACAAGGACATCATCAGGGGTGAGGCTGCCTAATTGAACCACTGCGTAAAAAGTAACGGATTCACCGGACTTTATGTTTTTATTCTTCAATCCATTCCCTTCATTATATGCGAGTATTCGTACCTGGGGCCACGATCTCCGTATTTTTTCCTTCCACGCGGATAAATCTCTTACAAAATTATAATCGGAGCCTCTTATTTGTTTTACCCTGTCAATGCAAGGGATGTAAAAACTGCTCGTGTAATCCTGAACCATACGGTGCGTGTTGAAAACAGGGGTTAAGGATTTGATTGACTCTTTCATCCTTTTAACCCATTTTACAGGGATGCCCTGCTCATTTCTTTGGTAGTACAAGGGTATTATCTGGTTTTCAAGGATGCTGTAGAGCGATTCGCTGTCGGCATCATCCTGTTGGGATTCGTTATCGTAGAGCGTATTATCCCCGATAACCCAGCCGTTTTTACCGTTATATCCTTCGCACCACCAGCCGTCTAAAACACTGAAATTCAATACCCCGTTTATGCATACCTTTTGGCCGCTTGTACCGCTGGCTTCAAGGGGCCGCCTCGGATTGTTGAGCCAGATGTCAACACCCTGAACAAGGTTTCTGGCCAATGTCATATTATAGTTTTCCACAAGAAAAACCTTCCCTTTGAAACGTTCTGTTCGCGAAATATCGTAAATATGCTTGATTACCTCATGAGCCGGCCTGTCTGCGGGATGAGCCTTGCCCGCAAAAATAATCTGTACCGGCATGTTTACGTTGTTAAGCAGCCGTTCGATTCTGCACATGTCCCTGAATATGAGATTGGCTCGTTTGTATGTGGCAAAACGCCTTGCAAATCCGATTGTAAGTATATTTTCATCGGGCTGACTTTCAAGGCCGTCAAGTTCGCAAAGCGGCAGTCCGTTTTGCCGATACTGCGTTTTAAGCTTTTCACGGACAAATTTTACCATCTTCGTTTTCAGACTGCAGTGTATATTCCACAGTTCATCGTCGGGTATGCGATCGACGGCGTCCCATATGCCGGGCTCGTACAGTTTATCCTGCCAGTTGTCCGGAAGATATTTGTCATATAGATATTTATAGCTTGGTGACAGCCAGGTCAGCGTGTGTATTCCATTGGTTATGTGCGATATCGGCACATCATCCTCCGGTGTGCCGGGCCAGATACTGTTGTATATATTTCTCGAAACGGCGCCGTGAAGCTCGCTGACTCCATTTCTTTTGCCGGACATATTCAGCGCGAGAACCGTCATATTAAAGTTATACGGATCGCTCGGTTTTAAACCGAGGTTAATAAATTCATGACGCTGCAGCCGCAGTTGCTCCCAGTAATTACTGAAATATCGATCTATCATGTCAAGAGGGAATACATCGTTGCCGGCAGGCACAGGCGTATGCGTCGTAAATACCGAGGATGAGGCGACAGCTTCCCTTGCTTCATTGAATGACATGTTCTTTTCGCTTATCAGCTTTCTGCATAATTCAAGCACCATAAAAGCGGAATGCCCCTCGTTCATATGGTATACCGTTCCCTTGATCCCTAAAGCGTCCAGTGCTTTGACGCCGCCTATGCCCAGCAGTATTTCCTGTTGAATGCGGGTTTCGCGGTCACCTCCGTATAACCTCGCGGTTAAACCTCTGTCATACTGGTTGTTTTCGGGAATATCGGCATCCATAAGATAAAGGTTGATCCGTCCGACGCTGACCTGCCATATTTTCGCGTATACTCTGCGTCCGGGCAGATCAATGTTAATCATAAGCGGTTTTTGATCCGGCCCCAGAACCGGCCGGATGGGCAGGTGCGATATGTCGAGGGTTGTAAATGAGGTTTCCTGCCAACCGTCCCTGTTTATTCTCTGGTTGAAATAACCCTGTTTATAAAACAGGCCGATCGCAGTAAACGGAAGCCCCAGATCGCTTGCGGTTTTGCAGTGTTCTCCTGACAGTACGCCGAGCCCTCCCGAATAGATCGGGAGAACCTCATGAAACCCGTATTCTGCTGAAAAATATATTATATTATCGGACAGTTTATCCGGATATGAGCGTGCATACCACGTGCTTCCGGTATCGGTCATATATTGCTCAAACCGTCTTGCCACATCCCGGTACTGCGCCATGAAGGATTGATCCGACAATATTTTCCGAAGCTTCATATTGTTTATTTCCTGCAGGAAGCGCACAGGGTTTTTATTGAGTTTTTCCCATAAGGGCAGATCTATAGCCCGGTAAAGGTCAATAGCTTCATTGTTCCATGACCACCAAAGGTTATATGCAATATCTTTAAGCCTTGCCAGCTCGGGGGGCAGTTCTGTTGTTACTTTGATTTTTCCAAGGATATGCATAATATAAGTC
>DATCLI010000369.1:0-3195 GCA_036563955.1 Clostridia bacterium
TTATATAATATTTTAGAAGATTCGCGCAAGATTTGATATACTTTTTATTCCTGTTGTCCGGTTCTTAAACCGGGAATCCCGGCCGCATAATAGAAAGATTGCTGCTGAATGCACAGGTGCGGAAAAAGTGGGAGGAGAATCTTAAAAATGGCGGTGGTATACTATTATGTTCCTGAGGATAAGTTGGAAGATGTAATAGGCTGCGGTCTTAAGCTTTCTGAGTGGAGGGAAGGTTATCAAAGCACGCCGTGGAACAGGATTGAAAAACCATGCTTTTCGGCTTTTCTGCACCCGCTTGACGACGAAAGGCATAAAGATTGTTTATACCGCTGCGTAAAGCTCGATATTCCAATGGAATACTGCGTGGTTTACGACTTTGATTTATACCGCGTCGGCAGTGAATTCCCGGAATTGAAAGAAAAATTTTTGAAATCGATGGTTCCATTGAATGATTATATATTTGGTTCGATTCGAAAACCGGCATGCTTTGTATTTACAACCGTTCTTTCCGAACAGATAAGCCTGCTTGGGAAGGGTATGGATGAGCCCATTTTATATGAAAACTCGGAGACTCTTTATGTAAATAACATACTGCAGCAGTTCAGCGATTCGTATAACGAATTTAACAGCGTTCTTTTATACAGCTATTTGACTGTTCAGGAGCAAAAGGGCGTTTTTAGATGCTATAGAAGCGGAAATCACAATATTGCCGTTTTCTTCGATAAAGAATCAGAACAATATATTTCCATACCAATTTCCGATTACAATAAGTATAAGTTTATAAAATTCCATTATACAAAAAAGTAGGATTTGCTGTATGAAAACAAAAGAAACTCTGCTAAAAATATTGGTAAATAGTAAAGGCCGGTTTATATCCGGTGAAACCCTGAGCGAAAAACTGAAGATATCACGTTCGGCAGTATGGAAGCATATAGTTGGGCTGAGGAAGGAAGGATATGTAATCAGTGCCGTTTCAAGGCGCGGATATAAAATGGGAGATTATCAGGATGTCTTTAACCGGTGTGCGATAGCCAGCCAGCTTAATACGACTGTTTTTGGAAGCAATTTGATTTTTTACGATGAAATAGACTCAACGAATAACGAAGTGAAACGGCTTGCGGCAAACGGAGCCGCCGAAGGTACCGTTGTTGTGGCTGAAACGCAGTCGGGCGGAAGAGGCAGGAGAGGGAGAGTATGGAATTCAAAACCCGGCCTGGGGATATGCATGTCCGTTCTTTTAAAGCCTGATATTACCCCGGAAAATGTTCAGGTTATAACATTGGCGGCTGCAAGCGCCGTATGCAATGCAATTATGCCGTTTACCGGTACTAAGCCCGGTATAAAGTGGCCGAATGATATCCTCATGGAAAACAGAAAGGTTTGCGGCATTCTTACCGAAATGACTGCGGAGCCTGAAAAAGTACATTCGGTGGTTGTCGGAATCGGCATAAATGTAAATCACAGGGCGGATGATTTCAGCGGAGAGCTTAAAAATACCGCAGCATCGCTGCGCTGTTTTTCAAAAAATGATATCCCGAGAAGCTTGCTCGCAGCAAAAGTTTTGGATGAATTTGAAAAAATATACCTGGATTTTATCAAAAATAAAAGTGCAGAAAGGCTCCTGAATATTTGGAGGAGCTTTTCAGTGACGATTGGATATGATATCATCATATACCAGGGCGATAAAATAATAGAAGCCAGAGCGCTTGATGTTATGGATAACGGATGTCTTCTTGTTCAGACGAAGGACGGCAGGCGGCAGCTAATATCTTCCGGGGAGGTATCTGTGAAAATTACTTAAAGCGGCAAGAATTAATAAAACTCGAATAATATAAATTGAGGAGGTGGATTAATGCCACAAAGCAGCGGATATAAAAACACAAATAAAAAAAAGAATGTAAATCAGAGAAAGGAAAACAGTCCCCACTCAAATTACAGGAAAGGCGGCCGGAACGATTTTTATAAAAAGTCTTTACGGTATCATTCCGAAAGTTTGGTTGCAAGAATATCAAATCCCAAGAGGGAAGAATCAATTGACGATATTAAAATGGATATAGAAAAAATTGAAAAGGATATCCAATTTGAAATGAAGCAGATTCGCAGTATCAAGCTTGGATTGTAAGCAATTTCTTCCGTTGTTTTAGTGAGTCTTTATAAACTTTCCGGAGCGAATTGACCATATGCAGAAGGTGGGATTCCGTTTGTTATTAGCGGTGGATGTTGGAAACACAAACACTTCTCTCGGCTTGTTTGACGGGCATAAGTTAAAATATCAATGGCGTATTTCTACGGACAGGAACAGGACCTCCGATGAAACAGGAATGCTTTTCCGATCGCTTTTCCAATCCGCAGGAGAGGATATGAAGTCGATAAAAGATGCTATTATCTGTTCGGTTGTCCCGCCTGTAATGCATTCATTTACAAATGCCATATTAAAATATGCGGGCAAAAAACCAATAATAGTAGGACCCGGAACTAAAACGGGAATAAATATAAAATATGAAAATCCGCGCGAAGTGGGAGCGGATAAAATTGTTAACGCCGTCGGAGCGGTCAAGTTGTACGGCGCTCCGGTGGTAATTGTCGATTTTGGCACTGCAACCACCTACTGTGCAGTAAACCGTAACGGCGATTATTTGGGCGGCGTAATTTGCCCCGGCATTAAAATATCTGCCGAGGCGCTGTTTGATAATGCAGCAAAGCTTCCAAGGGTAGAGTTTACGGAACCACGGAATGTCATTGGGAGAAATATCGTAACAAGCATGCAGTCGGGATTATTTTACGGCAACGTGGGGCAGGTGGAGTATCTTGTAAAGGTAATAAAAAGAGAAATGGGTGAAGAGAATATAAAGGTAATCGCTACAGGAAGCGCTGCAATGTTTATTGCTTCGAAACTTGAATGCGTTGATGAAGTTAACCCGGTACTTACCCTTGAAGGATTAAGAGAGATATATTTTATGAATATTACGTCATCTGACAATACATGACAATATATTTCCCGGTTATTTAAAAACCCTATATCTGTTTAATATGCACCATATAATATCTATTCTGGATAAGAAATGTAAGGAAGGTATGCAAATGAGCAATAATGAAAAAATTGCATTATCGCTCCACAGGCAGTGGAAAGGTAAAATTGAAGTTATCAGCAGGGTACGGGTCGGTACAAAAGAGGAGCTTTCCATAGCATATACC
>DATCLI010000370.1:0-4980 GCA_036563955.1 Clostridia bacterium
ACCCGAAACCTGGATTTTCCCCGCGTCATTGCCGCCTGAAACGGTTTGCTTCCACTGAAACGGTATCGATTCGTTTTTTGCAGTTGATTCAAAATGCCTTAAGAGCGTGCTGTCAGCTATCGCTGTCCTGTCTATAAACGTCAATGCAGGTCCTTTGCCTGTTTCTGTCGATATTTCATGCCCGCTGACTTCCGGGACATCGGCACTGGTGGTGCCTTCAACAACGACAGCAATATCAGGAGCCACCCTCTTTGCGGCAACTGTCGCTCCCCTCAGCCCGACTTCCTCCTGGACGGTAAAGCACGCATACAGTTCAAAGGGCCATTTCTCCTTAACAAGTTCAAGAAGGATGGCGCAGCCGGCCCGATCATCAAGGGCTTTCGCTTTCAGCCTGTTTTGTCCGAAAAAAACAGGTTCACTCGAAAATGCGGCATAATCACCCAATTTTATATATTTTTCCGCGTCTTCCCGGTCCTTCGCGCCGATGTCAATATAAAGGTCCTTCAACTTCACTGCGCTTTCACGCTCTTTTTTCTCCTGAAGGTGTATTGATTTATAACCGATAACACCGGGTATTTTCGAATCCCCGATCCGGACGTGCTGTCCTGTGAGAATCCTTGTGTCAAAACCGCCAACAGCGGCAAATTTCAGTTTTCCGTCGTCGGTAATATGATTGATTATCAAGCCTACTTCGTCCATATGGGCTGCGAGCATTACCTTAAGGTTTCCGTTTTTTTTCCCGGCCTTTACAATAAGGTTTCCGATAGTATCAGTCATGTATTCCAGCCCGTATTTTTCAACGCGTTCCTCTATATACTTCCTGACCTGTTCTTCATTTCCGGAAACCCCGTCAATGCGTGTAAGCTCAATCAAAGTCTCGATCATCGGTATCCTCCTTTGAAGACATAACGGTTTTTCCGGCAGCGAACTTTGATACAAGGGCGGCCGCGATATCCACATCCCCAAGGCTGACAAGCTCCGCTCCCGTATGCATATACCTTAACGGAATACAAACTTCAACGACGGCTATTCCCATCCTGGACACCTGTATCGCCCATGCTTCAGTTCCGGGGTTTCCTGCTTCGACGCAGAGCTGCGTCTGGATGCCCTCTTTATCTGCAAGCTCGAACAACTGCTGAGTAATCTTTTTGTTAAACGCGGGACCTACGCCGACCGGCACACCTTTCCCAAGAGCAAACGTATTTGCTTTGTCCGCTTCAGGCATATCCCCGTGACAGACATCTATTACAACGGCAATATCGGGTTCAATATCATACGACGACGAAATAGCGCCGATAAGCCCTGCCTCTTCCTGGACGGTGGCTATGACATAAACATCGTTTTCGTGCACAATGTCTTTCAGTTTTTCAAGAACAAGCACACAGGCAGCAACACCGCACCTGTTGTCAAGATTTCTCCCTGCGGCGCAGCCGTTTACCATCCTGACAAACTGCGAATTTATAGATACCGGATCTCCGACCGAAACCGTTTCTTTTAATTCTTCATCGGTCAATCCGGTATCTATGAACAGATCCGTGAGCTTAACGTTTTTTTTCATTTCGTCGCTTGAAAGAAGATGCGGAGGTTTTGCTCCTATAACGCCGAAAACGTCTTTTTCCCCATGAACCGTTACTTCACGCGCAAGCAGCGCTTTCGTATCAACACCGCCAAGGTTTGACACTCGCAAAAAGCCGTTTTTCTCATAGCCCGTGACAATCATCCCTATTTGGTCGTAATGGGCTGTTATCATTATTTTCTTTCCGTTTTTTAAGCTTCCTTTTTTATAACCTATAACGTTATAAAACGTATCAATCCATACTTTGTCACAGTATTGGCCGAAGATTTCCATTATTTCATTTGATGCTGAAGCTTCAAATCCGGCTATTGCGTTTATATTACATAGTTGTTCAAGCAAAGTATCCGTCCGCATTACAAAAGGCACTCCCGTCCCGACTTAGTTCCATACCTGTTATACTGCCAAAGCGCAGCTTTAGCCCATCACTCCGGAACACCGGCTGCATAAATCAGGATGCTTCGGATCTTCCCCGACCGACTTGCTGTACATCCAGCATCTTTCACATTTTTCACCCGGCGCCCTGTTAACATTAACTTCTATATCTTTTACTGTGTCATTTCCTTCAACGTTAACATCGGATACAATAAAGATCATTGGAAGTATCGCAAGGTTTTCGTTAAGGAATTCAAGTTCCGCTCCTGAAGCTTTCAACGTGACCGTTGCTTCAAGCGAAGAACCGATGATTTTTTCGTTCCTCGCGTTTTCAAGCGCTTTAAGCACTATATCGCGAACATCTATCAGATGATCCCATTTTTCCTTCAACTGCTCGTTATCGTATGCTTCGTTTGCTTCAGGCCAGCTATTCAGCTGCACGCTTTCCGGATTGTCATTTTTTCTGTGTGGCAGGTATTTCCATATTTCCTCGCTCGTAAACGATATAACCGGTGCAAGCATCCTCACCAAAGCATCAAGAATTATATACATCGCGCTTTGGGCCGATTTTCTCTTTTTATCGCCGGCCGCAGAAGTGTATATCCTGTCTTTTATAACATCCAGATAGAAATTGCTCATGTCTATTACACAGTAATTATGGACATTATGAATAAAACCGTGGAATTCATACCTTGCGAACGCATCCTCGACCTTCCTGATCAGGTTGTTGAGCTGTATGAGCGCCCATTTGTCGATCTCTTCCATTTCATCATACGGCACGATCATCGTTTCAGGATCAAAATCATTTATGTTGCCGAGAATAAAACGGGCTGTATTTCTTATTTTACGGTAGCTTTCTGAAAGCTGTTTAATGATGTCGTGTGAAATCCGTATGTCCGTCTTGTAATCCGAAGAAGCCACCCAGAGCCTTAAGATATCAGCGCCGTATTGGTCTACAACTTCCATCGGATCTATGCCGTTTCCAAGGGATTTTGACATTTTTCTTCCCTGGCCGTCCACCACGTATCCGTGCGTCAATACTTCCCTGTACGGAGCTCTTCCCTTTGTCACAACAGAGGTCAGAAGGGATGACTGGAACCAGCCGCGGTGTTGATCGCTTCCTTCAAGGTACATGTCCGCAGGCCATGAAAGCGCCGGATTTGTTTCAAGCACCGCCGCATGCGAGGAACCTGAATCAAACCAGACATCCATTATGTCGGTTTCTTTCCTGAAAGTACTGTGGCCGCATGAGCATTTGACGCTTTCAGGCAGGATCTCGGAAGCGTCTTTTTCAAACCATGCGGTTGAACCTTCCCTTGCAAACAGTTCCTTTACCGCTTCGATAGTTTGTTCGTTTATCAATTCCCTGCCGCATTTATTGCAGTAGAAAATAGGTATCGGTACGCCCCATAACCTCTGACGGGATATGCACCAGTCATTTCTTTCCGCGACCATCTTTGATATGCGTTCTTCGCCCCACTCCGGTATCCAATTGACTTCTTTAATCGCTTCAAGGGCTTCCTTTTTAAAGCTCTCAACCGAAATGAACCACTGCTCCGTTGCTCTGAACAATATCGGGCTTTTACATCTCCAGCAGTGAGGGTACTGGTGATCGACATCAGTGTCGGCAAGCAGCGCGCCTGTTTCTTTCAGGTGCTTTAATATTGCCTTGTTTGCCTCATCGTAAGCGAGCCCTTCAAAAGGGCCGGCCTCTTTTGTCATTACTCCCTTTCCGTCAACGGGGACTACAACTTCGAGGCTGTCGTATTTTTTGCACACGTCAAAGTCTTCGACACCGTGACCCGGAGCGGTATGAACGCATCCAGTTCCTGCATCGAGAGTAACGTGATCTCCGGTTATAACAATCGAATCCCTGTCAAGAAACGGGTGGTAAGTTACCATGTATTCCATCTCTGCCCCGAGAATTTCGCCAAGCACGGTATAATCACTGATTTGCGCAACCTTCATAACATCTTCCAGCAGTTCTTTTGCAACAATATACTTTTCGCCGCCGGTCCTGACAATCGAATATACAAAGTCCGGGTTGACCGAAATCGCGACATTGCCGGGGAGCGTCCATATTGTCGTTGTCCATATCAAAACATAAGTGTTTTGAGGGTCGATACCCATTTTCGAAAGCTTGCCCTTATCATCTTTAAGCAGGAACTTTACATAAACCGACCTGCTTCTCTTATCCATATAATCGATCTCGGCCTCAGCCAGTGCCGTTTCACAGTCAGGGCACCAATATACCGGTTTTAGGCCTTTATATATGCAGCCGCACTGCGCCATTTTGCCGAAAACCTCTATCTGTTTCGCTTCATATTCCGGCTTCAGCGTAATATACGGGTTATCCCAGTCGCCAACCACTCCAAGGCGCTTGAATGACTTGCGCTGGATATCAAGATATTTCAGCGCGAACTTTTCACAGGCTTTTCTGAATTTTACGGGCCCGACTTCATGACGGTTCAGCCCCAATTCATTTATGGCGCGGTTTTCTATAGGGAGTCCGTGGGTATCCCAGCCCGGCACATATGGAGTATAATACCCTTTCATATCATAATATCTTATAACAATATCCTTAAGCACCTTATTAAGCGCGGTACCCATATGGATATCCCCGTTAGCGTAAGGAGGACCGTCATGCAGAATAAATCTTTTTCCGCCTTTATTTCTTTCCAGGCGCTTATGATATATATCTTTTTCCTGCCATTCCTTAAGAATTTCAGGTTCCTTCTGCGGCAAATTCCCCCTCATCGGAAAATCCGTCTTCGGAAGATTAAGTGTTTTCCCATAATCCATTTTTGCAGCCTCCGTTTTTGTTCGTATTGTTTATATTGTTTCCAAAATAATTAAAGCCTTTCGTCACTCATGGGACGAAAGGCATACTTACGCGGTACCACCCAAATTGCGGACATTCAGTCCGCCGCTTTCACGGGATATAACGGTCCCAACCGGCTTCCTTACTCCTATCGTTTCGGGTTGCGGCTTCCGGAGGATTTTCAGCAAGCTTGCCTGCGAAGCTCTCACCT
>DATCLI010000371.1:0-9787 GCA_036563955.1 Clostridia bacterium
GTTTCCATGTACGTATTTCGCCTCTTTAGGTTGAGTAGACAACTTGGATGTACTTCCGGAAACCTAGTAAAATAAAGGCTTACAGCCGCGATAGAGTAGAGCAGTGGGGTTGCCACTGCCCCCTCATCAAACCGTACGTGCGGTTTTCCCGCATACGGCTTTCCGATATTCTTCTTCCTTCAGCATTCAGCCGCAAATACTTGCTAGTCCTGCCTGCAATGTCAATTCTCTGACCTTTGCCGCATTTCCAAACCTGTAATTGCGTTGTTTCTTCCGATTGTACCACCGGGTAAATTTGTGATTGATGTACTTCTCTATCTTCCATAACCATGGTCTTGCGAACCGTCTGGCATAATAATTTCTCATCCCAATGATTTTAGGATTGAGCAGTTTTACCATTTCTTTCATGCTCAACAGCAGTTTGCTCGGACTCGTAAACACCTCTTTGATGTTGGCTCTCATTTTCTTCATAGCCTTTTTGGATGGAACTTGCTGTAATGTCCAATACCACTTCCAACTTTTATTTCTGAACCGCTGAAATCTGTTGTTGAAGCCAAGAAAATCAAAGCTGTCTTTTCCAAAGTACATATCAACAAGCCTTGTTTTCTCACTGTGTACTGTTAGTTCCAGCTTATTCATAATCCATTTCACCGCTTTTAAAGCTTCTTCTGCCTGTGCTTTCCGTTTGCACAATATCACAAAATCATCTGCATATCGTACCAGCTCGCCCAGGTGCCCAAATCTTTTATTCCAGAATACATCAAAATAGTTCAGATATATGTTGGATAAAAGCGGCGATATAACTCCACCCTGCGGTGCTCCAAGTGTACTTTCACTGTATTGTCCAGCTTCAAGCACTCCTGCTTTCAACCAGCCTTTTATAAGCTTCAGCACCTTGCGGTCGGTTATTCTCTGCTCTACCAGTAAAAGCAGTTTATCATGGCTTATACTGCCGAAATAGTCTTTAATGTCGGCATCAATTACCCACAAAGCACCGCCTTTATCAGCCACTTCGTATATCCTGTCCATTGCCTGTAATGCACTTCGCTTTGGTCGGAATCCATACGAACAAGGCTGAAAATCCGCTTCAAATACCGGCTCTATTACTATCTTTGCCGCCATCTGTACTATTCTGTCCTTAATCGTAGGTATTCCTAATGCTCTTTTCTTGCCGTCGGCCTTTGGAATATAGGTTCGTCTGACAGGCTTGCACCGATATTTCTCTATCCGCAATTCCTCCGCTATTTCGTCCAACAGTTTTCCTTCGCCGTACGCTTTCACATCAATAATGCTGACTTTATCGATACCGCCTGCCCCACCATTTCTTTTTACCCGTTTCCATGCTTCCTCCAAAATATCCTTCCGGTATATCTTGTCATACATCGCATAGAACTTTCTCTTTCGGTCAGCTTTGGCTGTAAGGTATAGTCTGTTTTGGAAGTCTCGTACTTTTTCATGGGTGTTAATAGCATCATCTGCAATCACCAGCACCTACCTCCTTTTCAGACATGAATAAAGTTGTGCCCCTTTCCTATGTACAGTTTTGCTGTCTGTACAATCATTGGTACTATGGGCACTTCTGACTGCCTCTTTGCAGGACTACAATTTCACTTTCGCTTATATGCGTCCTCTTTACAGCTTTCTGTGCAAAGTAGGCTCTCTCCAGTTCCGACAAATACTTTCCTGACGTGTCGTTACCTCTACACCGCAGGGTTCTTAGGTATTGCATTTAGGGTTCTTCATACCGTCTGCTGTCTTCGCCGTTGATGTCTCGGCTCGACTCCCTGTTGTTCCCTTTCGGGAATGTAAATAACGGTGCGGCAGTATTCACTTTATGTTACGACCCGTCAGTTTGCCTGCTCCCCAAGGAACATTCCGTAACGCTTCAGCGCATGAATTACTCCATTCGCTGGTTACTGACTAAGTGGCTGCCCTACCTTTACCACTACAGGACTTTCACCTGTTAGCATTTGCCAGCTTTGCTGGACGCACTCATCAATACCACGCACTCAACATGGCTAGTCCACGGGAACATATCAACGGGCTGCACCTGTTCAATGCGATAACCGTTTTCGCCGAGATACTTCAAATCCCGTGCAAGAGTTGACGGGTTGCATGAAACATAAACTATGCGGGTTGGCCGCATGCCTGCTATTGTTTCAAGAAGCTTTCCGTCGCAGCCTTTCCTGGGAGGATCCACAACCACGACATCGGCCTTAATACCCTTTTTATACAATTCGGCCGCTATATTCTCAGCTTTCCCGTGATAAAATTCAACGTTTGAAATATTGTTTACTAACTTGTTTCGCTCTGCCATCTCAACCGCTTCTTTTACCGATTCAACGCCAATTACTCTTTTGGCTTTTCCGGCAAGAAAAATAGATATCGTCCCAATTCCGCAGTATAAATCAAAGACGGTCTCATTCCCAGTAAGAGCGGCGTATTCCAGAACCTTTCCATACAAGATTTCTGTCTGTACATGATTTACCTGGTAAAAGGATAGCGGTGAAATGTGAAAGACATATTTGCCGAGTCTGTCGGTTATTGTGTCCTGCCCGTAAACGGTTATGTTTTTTTCTCCCGGAATAACACTGCCTTTTCTGTTGTTTATATTAAGAACAATGCTTTTAATTTCGGGAAATCTTGCTGAGATATTCTGTATTAAGGCTTTCAGTCCCGGTATCTTTTCGGTTGTAACAACCAAAACTACCATAACGCCGGTGCTTGCTGTTCTGGTTATTATTTGCCGAAGTATGCCTTCGCCGGTGGTTTCGTCGTATGCGGGTATTCCGGTTTCATTAATGGTTTTAATAATATAATTGCGTATTTCATTACTAATCTCATCCTGTATTGCGCAGCCTTCAAAATCAATAATTTGATGGCTCTGCTTTGTATAGAAACCCGACACCGGTTTACTGTTGTTTCCGATGCCAACAGGGTACTGCGCTTTATTCCTGTAATGCGTCGGATTATCCATTCCTATTGCGGGATTTACGGTTATATCCTTAAAACCGCCAATATGTGCAAGGGCGTCTTTAACAACTCTTTGTTTGAATTCAAGCTGCATCTGATAAGACATATGCTGCAGGCTGCATCCGCCGCACGATTCGTATACAGGACAAAAAGGCTCCTGCCTGTGTTGGCTCTTATTGAGCCACTCGTGTACTTCTGCGACAGCGTAATTTTTTTGCACTTTTATAATTCTCGCATTTACCTTCTCACCCGAAACAGCGCCTTCTACAAAGACGGCCATGCCGTTTTTCCTTCCGACACCGAGCCCTTCATGCGTCATTCCGGTTATATCAAGCTCTATAATATCATTCTTTTTCATCTTTTCAGCCTCTTGAATCCGATATCAAAGCCGAACTGAATTGTTTTAGCATAAATTACAGTGTACACTGATTATGGGAAAATAACAAGAAAGTAATCCGGGTTGTGAAGGGCAAAAAATAAGCACCTACTGATAGATAGATGCCTAATAACTAAGTAATGCTTATTCCTCTTCTGACGCTGCCCATTGATCAAATTTTTCCATTGTACGCTCAAGTGTCTTTTTACATATTTCAGGTAATTCTCCGCCAAAAGCTTCTTCTGCTGCCTTATATCCTTGCTCAATAGCTGATTTTAATTCATTAATCTTTGTTTTATCATTACCTGACACGGCTTTGGCAAATTCAAAAAGCCTATTGGCAGTATTCTCAATGCCATATTCTCCGTCGCCAGAAATAAGCCTTTGAGCTTCTGCCCTTGTCTCGTCATCAATTTCAACCATTTTGCCTTCATATGGCTTAAGATTTGCAACCTTGTAAGACATTCCCTGCTTCTTTAATAATTCTTCTACCATTTGTCTTAATGGTCTTAATGCGTCATCTGCTTCCTTTTTCAATTGCTCTATTTTTTTGATATCAGGCTTCACAACTCCTGGGTTGTTATAGGTTGCTTTCTTTTCTGATATGCTCCCAATATCAACAATATAAGCTTCCTGTTCGGCAGTTGTTTCCATCTTATTTTCCTGTTTCGAAGCCTTTTTCTCATTTACATTCATTAGTTTTTCCACACCCGAAAAATTGACTGGATTTATCATGTCTCCTTACCTCCTGCAAAATAGTATTTATATTATTATCGGCAAACTATGGCTATTTTCAACTATGTCCTACAAGACGCTCTTGAAATATAACATCATTCCTTTCATATTTTCACCCTTTCAATCTCTTGAAACAAGTATGAAAGCTATTCTGTTAAACAATAATATATCCATTATGTTTCATGGCATTTGCGATGTTATATACTTTTAGTTCCGCTGTACAATATATTGCTGGTACGCATAAAAGCTTGCCATTATATATTGTACAGCGGATTTTTATTAAGGTTACATCGCAAAAGCCTTTGTTCATGAAAGAGAAAGCCCCCTGTCTTCGCAGGCAGGGGGCAAAGCAATTACTGTTTCAATGGTTGGTTCATTCAGTCTCAAATTGAAGGGAGGATAAAATGGCTGGTCGGCAGCATTAAGCCTTTTTATCTCTTTATTGTATTTTTTCCCGTATAACGTTGCCGGTATATTTCCCGTGGTTGTATACCGCTGTTACGGTAATATAATACTTTTGTTCCGCTTTAACCTTATCTATATCACCACCTTGATATGCCTGACCCGGGGTGATGATGTACTCTGTTGTATTAATATCTGATATAACTGCAATATATCCGTCATCAGGATAGGAAGGACTTGCGTTTGATTTTGACATAACCACCTTGTAGTAACTGAAGCTGCCATCCGCTGTTTTATTCCATTTAACCTTAAGGCCGCCGGATACACGCTCAACCTTCACCTGCGGAGTATAGGATTTTTTGCCGGGCGGGGCGGGAGTCGGTTCGGGTGTATCATCTGTGTTATCCTCATCGTATGTCACTTTTTCCTCTTCGTCGTAAGTAACCTTTTCTCTTATGATAACATTCTCAAATAGCTTGGCGGCTTCCGCCCTTGTAAGGACAAGATTCGGGTTAAACATCTTTTTGCCGCCGATTACCGTACCTACCATGATGCTGTTATCTATCACGGAAGCGACGAAAGATTTAAGGTTTTGTGAAATCAGATCCGAATCACCGTAATCCTTAAGTATCGCCGAATAGTTTTCAACAGGATCATAATCAAGCGCTTTAGCCAGAGTAACGGCAATGTCTTCCCTTACGGTATGTTCTTCGGGCCGGAAATAATCTCCCTTTTCTGTCCTGAAGCCGGTAAAGTAATATTTTGCGGTCTCTACATAGCGGTAGTACCGGGAGCTTTTCGGAATATCAAGGAAAGTCTCCGTTCCCGGTTCTATCAATGGGAGATCCAATACCTTTACTATAAGAACTGCAAACTCCTCTCTTGTAATTGCTGCCCCTGGGTTAAAGCGGCCTTTTGAGTCCTTAGTCATAAAGCCCATTTTAACCATATTTTTTGCGCTTTCATATGCCCAATGTCCTGAATCCATATCTGAAAATTCGCTGTTTTTTGCCGGTGTTGCAAAAACCTCAACCTGAAAAAGAAAAAGAACCAGTAAAAAAATAATAAAAGGCTTTATTTTTCGCATGATAAAACACCTCCAATAGATAATTGGTTCTATTGATATCATCATATATTAATGGATTGTATAAAATAGGAATTCAGTATCATTTATCAGGGACCGGCGGATTAATTTTAGGCTTGCGTAACCCGTCAAAGTTTTTTTAATTGAATGTGAAAAGGTAATATAGTATGATTAAGAAGCAAAATAAAATAATTACGGGAGTTGATTAAGTATGAAAAGAGGTTCAATGCTTGTAATAGCTTTGATTGTTGTTATCGTAATTGCGTTAATAATAATTTTTTCAGCTGTTGGAACATATAATAGCCTTGTTGCCCAAAACGAGGAGGTTCAAACTGCCTTAAGCCAGATTGACAACCAGCTTCAAAGAAGAAGCGATCTTATTCCGAATCTCGTGGAAACGGTTAAAGGGTATGCAGCTCATGAGGAAGAGGTATTTACGAGTATTGCCGAGTCACGCGCAAAGCTTGCCGGAGCAGCTTCGATCGAAGATAAAGCGGAAGCGAGCTCTGAGTTGAGCAGTGCATTATCGAGGCTTCTTGTTGTGGCTGAAAATTACCCTGAATTAAAAGCAAACGAAAATTTTAAAGATTTGCAGGTTCAGCTTGAAGGAACCGAGAACAGGCTTGCTGTAGCGAGAATGGATTATAATGAAACGGCACGTAAGTTCAATACCGCGATAAAAAGGTTCCCGACCGTTATATTTGCCGGAATCCTTGGGTTTGAAAGCTACGACTATTTTGAGGCGGATGAAGGAGCCAGGGAAGTTCCCAAGGTTGACTTTAACGATTAACCATTATGTCTTCGGAGAAAATGATAATGAAAAAACTGATAGGCATAACTGTATATATAGTTATCCTTATTTCCGTTTTTATTAACCTTTCGTGCTACGGATCACAGGTTGATTATCCAACACCGAACGATAATTTTTTCGTAAATGATTTTGCCAATGTTATAGATACGGAAACGGAATGGGATATTCAAAATATTGCTGTCCAGCTTCATGAGAAGACAACCGCTCAGGTTGTTGTTGTCACGATTGACAGCCTTGAAGGTCAGTCCATTGAAGAATATGCCGTAAATCTTTTCAGGAAGTGGGGAATAGGAACGGCGGAAAAAAACAACGGTGTTCTTATTCTTGTCGCAATCGAAGACCGCTGGTCGAGGATAGAGGTCGGATACGGCCTGGAAGGCGCTCTTACGGACGCTGAAACACGAAGAATACAGGATAATTATATGATCCCTTCTTTTCAGGAAGGCGATTACTCGACTGGCATTAAGAACGGCTTTCTCGCGACCGTTCGCAAGGTTTATGACGAATATGGGATCGATATTGAGGATCTTGGCGAAGATTTTGAATATGCAGAAGCCGGTTATAGCAGTTCCGAAGACATAAAAACAATCGTTATTCTTATTATTGTTTTCATTGTCCTGTTAATTGACTGGATATTTTTACGCGGCAGAATCACAAAAGCGCTGTTTATAGCTTTTCTATCAGGAGGAAGGTACGGTGGCGGAGGCCGCGGCGGAGGTTTTTCCGGTGGCGGAGGCCGCGGCGGAGGTTTTTCCGGCGGCGGAGGCCGTAGCGGCGGGGGAGGAAGCTCCAGAGGGTGGTAAGCCCAGCCGGTCACTGGCTGTCTTGAAATCGGGGCGGAGCTTGTCTTCAGGTTCTGGCCGCGGTTTGTTCAAAGCTGAAGCGGAGGTTATTAATATTGACAATAGACATTTTATATGCCGGCAGAATGGAATATGGACATGCTTTGGATTTGCAGATCGAATTATGGAAAAAAGTTGCATCGGGCGAAAACCGTGATACACTAATTTTGCTTGAACATCCCGATGTTATAACGCTCGGTATCCGTGGAAAAAAAGACAATATTCTGATACCGGAGGATGAGTTGAAACGTCTCGGAGTGGAGATTCGGCAGATTGACAGGGGAGGGGACGTGACCTATCACGGACCGGGACAGATAGTGGGCTATCCTATAATGAACCTGAACAATTGGGGCAGGGATATACATGATTATATTATGAAGGTTGAAAACACGTTTATTAAGCTCCTTGAAGATGACTATCAGATTAAAGCCGTCAGGGACGATAAAACTTACACCGGTGTTTGGGTCGGAACCGACAAAATCACGGCGATAGGAATACAAGTGAAACGTTGGACGACAATGCACGGCTTTGCGTTCAATGTAAATACGGATCTTTCAAGGTTTGAATGGATTGTTCCGTGCGGTTTGAAAGACAGGGGCGTAACCTCGATACAAAAGCTAACAGGCAAAGAACAGGATATGGGAAAGCTTTTCAAAAGAACCGCGGAGGTATTCTGCGAATGCTTTAACGCATCTGCGAACTTTTTGCCGGGCCATGACATGAATTGCAAACAATGAAACGGTAATTCAACTTAAGGACAGCTCTGAATTACAATTGCGGGGGATTCAAATGAATAAAACACAAAAACCTGAATGGATTAGGGTAAAGGCGTATCCTGCGAAGGAAAACGCGTTTGTTGAAGATATATTGAAAAAGTTCGGCCTGAACACCGTATGCAGCGAAGCGGCATGCCCGAACCGCGGGGAATGCTACAGCAGGAAAACGGCCACATTTATGATTCTCGGCAAAACATGCACGCGCGGATGTACTTTCTGCAATGTGTCAAAAGGGATGCCGGAGCCTTTGGATGAAAACGAGCCCGAACATGTCGCACAGGCTGTAAAAGCGCTGAAATTACGCCATGCGGTCATAACATCGGTTACGCGCGATGATCTTCCCGATGGAGGAGCGGAGCACTTTGCGCGTGTTATTAAAGAGATACGCAGTGAAACGCCTGATGTGACAACTGAAGTGCTTATACCCGATTTTAAAGGCGATATCGAAGCTTTGATAAAGGTTATCGAGGCGCATCCCGATATTATAAATCACAATGTGGAAACGGTGCCTTCATTATACTCTGAAGTGAGGCCTCAGGCGGATTACCGGCGCTCACTTGCTGTATTGAAGGCCGTAAAAGACATAGATGAAACGATCTATACAAAGTCCGGAATTATGGTTGGACTTGGTGAGAAACCGGAAGAGGTTTCGGCCGTGTTTTCCGATTTGAGAAACGTACGATGCGATTTTCTTACGATCGGACAGTACCTCTCGCCGTCGAAGCAGCACCATCCTGTAATAGAATATATTCATCCCGATATGTTTTTATCTTACAAAAATGAAGCATATGAGAAAGGTTTTTTATATGTCGCTTCGGGTCCGCTTGTAAGAAGCTCATATATGGCCGAACAGGCCGTGAATAAAAGAATATAGTTTAGATTCAGCTCTTCCTGAATGCTCCCGGTGTTTCCCCGGTAAGCTTCTTAAAGACCTCGTAAAAGAATTTTATATCCTTAAAGCCAACCTCGTACGCTATGTCGATTATTTTCATATCAGTATTTTGCAGCAGGTTGCAGGCTTCGTTTATCCTAATGTTCTGTATGTAGTCGGTAAAATTGATGCCCGTGACTTCTTTGAAAAGCCTGCTGAAGTAGTTTTTGCTTATAAATGATTTTGTCGCCAGGTCTTCAAGCCGTATATCGGAATTATAATGAGTTTTTAAATAATCCACCGCTTTAAGTATGAGCCGCTGATTTTGCGAGGAAATATTGTTTTGCGTGTTTTTGTCCATAAGGCGGAATACTTTAACAAGAAGTTCTATTAAGTACGCTCTTATTATCTCAATGTACCCCTTATTCCTGTGCCTGTATTCCTCATACATTTTTTGAAACAGTTTTCCGATATCCTTGTAATCAGTTCCGGAAAGATGGAGATCGGCTTTGGACGAATATTCTTCAGGAAAAAAGGATTTAAACAGGAAAGAAGAGAATATATCAGAAAAATGCCTGCTTCCAAGCAATTGAGCATCAAGAAAATTCGGCATGAATACGCAGTTGTATACTATAGGCTGGGTTTTCCCTGACGATTCGGCAAAAAAACCATGCGGTACGTCATAACTAAGGATAAACAAGTCACCTTTGGTAACCCTGAATTTCCTGTCATTGATTATATGAAGACCGTTCCCTGAGAACACATATGCGATTTCAATAAAATCATGTTTGTGCATGATTCCGTCAAATTCCTTCAATTCGTCGGAACGGTTCACGTAAACAAGTTCATTATCGCGAAATAGTGTTTTTCCATGCAGTGTCGGGAAATTTTCAGATTTCATGCTAACCTTCCTTGCT
>DATCLI010000372.1:0-1703 GCA_036563955.1 Clostridia bacterium
TATGGAAAGACCGAAGTAGCGTTAAGAGCCGTATTCAAAGCCGCAATGGACGGAAAACAGTCTGCGTTTCTCGTTCCGACCACGGTATTGGCATCCAAGCATTTTGATAATTTTAAAAAAAGGTTTGCCCCTTTCCCGATAACGGTTGAAATGTTAAGCCGTTTCAGGACTCCGTCGGAACAGAAAAAAATAATAAGGGGTTTAAAATCCGGGCTCATAGACGTTATTGTCGGAACGCACAAACTGTTTAACAAAGAAATAAGGTTTAAGGATCTCGGACTGCTTGTTATAGATGAAGAACAGCGTTTCGGTGTTGAGCAGAAGGAAAAGATAAAAAGCATGTATCCAACCGTGGATATACTTACCCTGTCAGCTACTCCCATCCCCAGGACACTTCATATGTCCCTTACAAGCTTAAGGGATATAAGCACTATTGAAGAACCGCCCGAACAAAGGTATCCTGTGCAAACCTATATACTTGAGTACAGGGATGATGTCGTTGAGGACGCGATTAAAAGGGAAATTGCGAGAGACGGGCAGGTTTTTTATCTGTATAACAGGGTGAAGGGAATCCAGTCGAAGGCAGTACGCCTGCAGGAGCTGATACCTCAGGCCAAAGTCGGGTACGCGCACGGCCAGATGAGTGAAAGACAGCTCGAGAAGGTTATTCTGTCATTTTTGAACAGGGAGTTTGACGTACTCGTATGTACTACCATTATTGAGAACGGAATAGATATGCCGAATGTAAATACAATTATTGTCGAAGACGCAGACAGGCTCGGGCTTGCGCAGCTGTACCAGCTGAGGGGCAGGGTCGGGCGTTCAAACCGCCTTGCATATGCATACCTGACATATCGCAGGGATAAAGTCCTAAATGAAATTGCGGAGAAAAGACTGAAAGCGATACGGGAATTTACCGAATTCGGTTCCGGTTTCAAAATAGCAATGAGAGATCTCCAGATAAGGGGAGCGGGAAACCTTTTAGGACCTGAACAGCATGGACATATGGAAGCCGTTGGTTACGATACTTACGTAAAACTTTTGGATGAAGCGGTTAAGGAGCTTAAAGGGCAGATTCATATTGAAGAACCGAAGGAAGTCTTTGTGGAATTCAAACTGGATGCTTATCTTGAAAAGACTTATATTGCCGATGAAAAGGCGAGGCTTGACATGTATAAGACAATAGCGGCGCTTGAAACCGAAGAAGAGGCTGTCGACGTGCGTGACGAGCTCATTGACCGGTACGGAGACATTCCTGAAGCGGCTTCAAATCTTATAGATATTGCTCTTGTGAAAAATATGGCCGGGAAATGCGGTTTTGATGCGATAAAACAGAAAGAGGATATGGTTGTTTTGTATTTTTCGGATAAGAACAGCCTTCCGCTTGCACTGCTTAACGAGCTCATTTCAAAAGAAAAAGGGAAGCTCATGTTTTCAGCGGGAAAGAACCCTTACCTTTCATACAGGACAAAGGGGCAAAGCTGCCGTGAGGCCCTGGGCAATATTAAAATTCTGTTACAGGATATTCTGAAATTGAAGTCGGAACAATAATTGATTATAATGATATTATTCGCGGATATGCTTAATTTGCTTAAGCGGCCGGTAATGTTTTACTTGCCGCATGTTCCTGTTTTAGACGCCGTGCCATAAAAAGGTGAAACGGATGAATAAAAAAATACTGTTAATAATATTCGCTGTAATTG
>DATCLI010000373.1:0-3644 GCA_036563955.1 Clostridia bacterium
ACAAGGAGCTTCATTTGCAAGAGCTATATAGTTCAGCAAGCGTTTTTTAACGCTTCGCGTTAAAAATACGCAACATTAATGTTGTGCATTTTGCGAAGCAAAAGCACCTGGGCAAGTCGAAACTCGCAAAAATGCTTTGAATTATTTTTGTATGAAGCATTTTTGCTCAGACAGTCGACTTGCTTATCCTCGCTCTGACTATATATCTCTATGCCGCATTCCGCTATAGTTTCCTTTTATTGTACAATAGTTCGAATAGCAGTGTCTGAACAGTAACCTTCGCTTCAATGTATGCACGGCAGACAGACTTTAGAACCGGTTAAGCCATGGAAATCACTTCCTGCATTATTAATAAAGCTGTAACATCATTACGTTAACTTGAATAAACTGTTATTGAAAATAATATCAGGGGGTCATGAACATGGGCTCACGTGAAAGAGGAATGTTTGGTTGCAACAGTGAAATATTGTTCTTCATTATCCTGTTCCTGCTTTTGTTCTGCACAGATTGCTGCGGATGCGGTATACGTGACTAAAAGCATGGAATGGGAGAATTTAACGTAAAGGAGGGAATAATAATGTCGGACGGATTCTTTGGTGATCGGAACAATAGTGAAGTTCTTTTCTTCATTTTGATTTTCCTGTGCTTGTTCTTTAAGTGCGATCATAATCGTGTGCTTGGTATCGGCGACAAGTGCTGAAACAAAATACTCTAAATTGAAAAAAGCGCATAAATATTACCTTTAATAATTTCACCACTCGTAATAAAAGAAGCGGCGCCCCGCTTCTTTTGCTTTAATAATTCGGACTCTTATCTTTTCACATTCAAATACCCTATTTTGCCGTTTCAATCCGGTTCTTTCCGCCCGGTATGAAGATTCTTTATCTGTTTCACATAACAAATAAGGTACACGATTGACGCGGCGACTGAAATCGCGGTACCCGCCCACATAACATAGACCGCGGCAGGAATATCCAAAAAAGCAAGCACGACTCCCGCAAAAAGGACAGCGGCAGCGGCCTTTCCAACCCAGTTCGACGAAACCACAATCTCGCGTCGAAGGAAAAACAGCGAACCAATAATCATGGCGGCCTCTTTAGCGAGCAGAATGAAGAAGAAATAATACGGCAGCCTCTCATCACCGGCCAAAAGAAGCATAGCTGTCAATTGGATTGCTTTATCGGCGAACGGATCGGCAAGCTTCCCGAAATTAGTTATAAAATTGTATTTCCGGGCTATATAACCGTCGAGGATATCTGTTAATTCAGCCAAAACAAAAATAATTAAGCTCTCCGTCCATTTCCCCGAAATCATCAATAAAGCCATAACAGGTACCGCTATAAGCCTCAGTACAGTCAAAATGTTAGGCACATGCCGCCATTTACTCTTATTCATTCCTCACAATTCTCCCCCTGCATAAACACATCGATAAGAAGTTGATATAGATCAGGGCGGTGTTTTTTCATATTGACCGGTTTTAACTGCCTGTTTGCCCAGACATGTTCGGTTTCGCCGGAAGCAGCAGGTTTTATGCTGCCTTTTCTGAAAATCTCATAAGAGAATGTAATGCGCGCAGGCTTTACATCCTTAACGCCGGTTCTCACAATCACCGTGTCGCCGTAAAAACACGGCGATATATACCTGCATTTTAAACCGAGCAAAGGAAGCATAACGCCTTCCTTCTCCATCTGGCCGTATGTTAATCCGGCTTTTTGTATTAAATCTGTTCTGCCGCATTCAAACCAAATCGGATAAACCGAGTGATGGACAATACCCATTTGATCCGTTTCCTGATATCGGACAACAATTTCAGTCAGCGAAAACATTCAGCCCTCCTTGAGTTACAGCGCCAATATTTTGTTAAGCTCAATCATTTCCTCGTCAATCGTTTTTGTCATTGAAAGAGCTTCGGCCAAATCATAATCGGTAATCTTTCCGTTTACAAACGACACTGCCCTGTTTACAACTCCTTCTTTAAGCAGTTTAACCGCATGAGCGCCCATGCGGCTTGCCATTACCCTGTCATAAACCGTAGGGCTTCCTCCGCGCTGAATATGACCTAAAATAGTTGCGCGCGTTTTAATCTCAGTTTTCTTCTCTATGTAGGCGGCTATTTCCACAGCTCCGCCTACACCTTCCGCAATGACAACGAGATAATGTTTTTTCCCGCGGTTTCTTCCTTCAATAATCGGTTTTATTATATCGATATCTATATTAAAGTCCTTTTCGGGCAAAACCACGGCTTCCGCGCCTCCCGATATCGCAACATTCAACGCGATATATCCCGCTTTCCTGCCCATAACCTCAAGGACACTGCAGCGTTCATGCGAATATGCCGTATCCCTTATTTTATCTATCGCATCCTGAACGGTGTTCATCGCGGTATCAAAGCCTATTGTATATTCAGTGCATGCAATATCGTTGTCAATAGTACCGGGAATACAAATTACGGGCAGGCCATTTTTGCTCAAATCTAGAGCTCCGCGGTACGAACCGTCTCCGCCGATAACAACAAGCGCATCAATCCCGAAAACTTTCGCAATCGCCATCGCTTTATTTACACCGGCTTCGGTATTAAATTCCGCCGACCTTGCGGTTTGAAGCGCAGTACCGCCCCGGTGTATCAAATCGCCAACCGAACGTGCTGTCATTTCTTCGATTTCGCCCTTTAAAAGACCTTCATAGCCTTTTCGAACGCCCATAACCTTAAATCCATGATATATGCCCGTCCTGACAACTGCACGTACTGCGGCGTTCATTCCGGGAGCGTCGCCTCCGCTTGTCAAGACGCCTATTGTCTTTATCTCGCCCATTCTTCCACCACTCTTTTATATTAATTTTGGATTAATATAATGAATAGCCCGTGTTATTCACACGGGCATATCTTTGAATACATTACTGAAATAAATAATCAGAAGCCTTTTTCTATTATTATGCTGTGGGCTTCTTCCACTTCACCTTCCGGAACAGAAACCTCGAAATAGTTGTCGTTTTTTTCTTTCTGGCTGACCGGGTTCAGTTTTACAAGTATACCTTCAGTTTCAAGAATTGCTTTAAGTTTTTCAGCCATTTCTTTATTTTGAGCCATATATACAACAGTCCACATTTTACGCTCCCCCCTGTTAATTCAGGTCTTTTAAACAACGGAAGAAACTGCTTGGCAATTTCAACACTCCAGGTTGCATTGGCAGTCGTCAAACATCATGTTCGCAACCAACCCTTTTCAACGAGACGGAAAAAAATTTTGCCGCCTTAAAATCAAAATCGGTACCTACCATATAAAACCGGCAGACATCTCTTGCCGGCTGTATGGATTGTAATTACTACGACATTACTATATATTATTTTCAAAAAAAACGCAAGTAATAAACTTATGCTCTACCCATTTATTTCCATAAGCCGTCTTTTACGGACACTTTGTCCTGTTTTACATTTTCTGAGCCAAGCATGTTCTGCAATTCATTTATGAGAGTATTGTTCAGCGATACTCTGAAGCCTTTTTTTACCGTACCCGCATGATAAATATATACCGGTACCGTTCCGTCAAAGTACTTCAGTATCGAACAGACAGCGTTAAGAACTTTTTTGTCGGTATCCGCCGGTATACGTACTTTCAGGCACTCCATCAAAGCACGGTATTCCGT
>DATCLI010000374.1:0-3344 GCA_036563955.1 Clostridia bacterium
ACACAAGCCTTATTAGAAACATATATTGTTTTATAGGGCATTATGTTAAACAACTAAAAATTCATAGTTGTTGAAAGGAAGTGAAAAAGCGATGAGTCATTCGAAATTCGATTACCCCGATCTTGAAGGACTTAAAAAAAAATGGGAATCTGAAGAAACTGTAAACAGGATAAATCCGGCAGACCCGGAGTCTATCCCAAAATTCGTCGATCCGCTGCCAATCCCGGCTCTGGCAAAGCCTGTCAATAGATGTGATGATTCGGAACAGGAACGCGAACCTATTTACCACATCGTGATGAAACAGACGAAGCACAGGTTCCACAGAGATTTTCCCTTAACAACCGTATGGGGATATAACGGAATGTGCCCGGGTCCGACGATAGAGGTTCTAAAGGACGTTCCTGTCAAAATAAAATGGGAAAATCGTCTGCCCGATAAACACATTTTCCCCGTCGATCATACTCTTCACGGAACGATGGACACGCCGGACGTGAGAACGGTAGTGCATCTGCACGGCGCTAATGTCGAAGCGCACAGCGACGGTCATCCCGAAGCATGGTTTACGCGGGATTACCGGTTCACCGGACATAAATTTGCAAGAGAAGTTTACGAATATACAAACCATCAGGCCGGGGGCACTCTCTGGTACCATGATCACGCGCTGGGAATAACGAGATTAAATGTATACTCGGGGCTCGCCGGCTTTTATCTTATCAGGGATTTTCTCGAAGAGAGGCTTAACCTGCCAAAAGGTGAATATGAAATACCAATCCTGATACAGGATAAAGCATTTAACGAGGACGGTTCATTATTTTACCCCGATAACGCGACCTCTCCTGTTGACAATCCCGTCCCGTCAACCCCCTCTTTCTTCTTCGGGAATACAATCGCGGTGAACGGGAAATTATGGCCTTACCTCGACGTGGAGCCCCGAAAATACAGGTTCAGGATATTAAACGGATCCAATCTTCGCGCTTATGAATTAAAATTGAGCAACGGCGAAGTGTTTCATCAAATAGGCACCGAGCTTGGGCTTTTGCATCACCCTGTTGACATCAGCTCATTCATACTGGAACCTGCCGAAAGAATCGATGTAATCATTGATTTTTCGAAATATAAAGGACAGGAAATACTCCTTATGAATGCCGCGCCTGCACCGCCCGGTCCCGGTATGGATCTTATAATGAATTTCAAGGTATGCAATACTTTAAAATCTCCCGATACAAGCACTATCCCCGATGAATTGATGCCGTTTCACAAAATCGATCCTGCTTTAGCCGCCAAAGAAAGGACACTGCACCTTGATGAAACGACGGACCATTACGGCAGAGTGCTGCATTTACTGAACAACAGGATGTGGGATGAACCGGCTACAGAAAAGCCAAAACTGGACACAATTGAAGTATGGCACCTCGTCAATCACTTTGATTTCCCGCACCCGATACACATACATTTAGTTCATTTTGAGATATTGGGAAGAAAACCATTTACCGATGCTGACTTCGATGAGAACGGCAACTATATATTTAAGCCTGAGACTTTGACTCCGCCGCTTAATTTTGAAACCGGCCCGAAGGATACGGTCAGAACGGAGCCGGGACAGGTAACTTCGGTTGTCATGCACTTTAAAGAACATTACGGGGATTATGTCTGGCACTGCCACATACTCGAGCATGAGGACAACGATATGATGAGGCCGCTTATCGTAGAGTTATAAATAAAGGGGATGTTTTTCGTCAAAACGTCCCCTTTACTTTTATTCTCTCTCCGTGACAGTAACTTTCACCGTGTCACCCGGCTGTTTGCCTATTTTGGCACGGATATCCTTACGAAGCCCAATGATATAGCAAATGCTCCCGTCATCATTTTTAAGCCCCATATTTACCATGCTTCCGTTATATCCCTCGCCGTCAAACGTTGCGTATACCTTTACCCTGCCCTTTCCAAATTCCTTCCTTATATCGAACGGAATTTGCACATATGCCCCGTCAATATCGGGAACTTTTTTGATTTCCGCTTCAAACTCGTATATTTTCTCCATTGCATTATCCCCTTCGATATTTTATTGGTATCGGCAGTTTTTTATCAAGATTTGTCATACATAAGTATGATCCGAAAACCAGTATTGAGTCAAGAGGATAAGCGCTTATAAGTCAATTTAATTTCTTTTTTAGCGTAAAAACCGGCGTTATGCTTCCGATTACGCGCCCGGACCATGTTTTTACCGGAGGATAATGAAAATGCTCAAGCTCTTCCGCAATGCCCGAAGGCAGCGTTTTTAGCTGAACCAGTGTTTCAATCACAGCCGGAGCAACCGCCCTGATTGATCCGTCCCGTATCTTTAATGCTATACCAATGCCTTTTGAGTGAACATGAACACAAAACACGCCGTCGGAACCCATTTTCCCGAAGTGGTCGCCTTCGGTAAGCCTTATTAACTGTGTATCAATCCTGTCATCCGACGCAATCATGTCGGGATTTTTTGTTACGGCTTCATGAAGCAGTTTCTGTACACCGGCGTACTTTCCGTCCATAAAGCCCGTATCAAATATTCGTGAATAAGACAAAGCCATATTTTTTAACGGTACCCCGAAAACGGGAACTCCGCAGCCGTCAACTCCAACGTGGATTGAATCCGCGGGCAGGCCGCAGAAGTCCGATATTAACGCTTTAATATCGAGCTGTACGGGATGAGACGGATCATGCACAGAATCCCATGAATAACCCGCCGCCTTACATGCCGCTATATTTCCAAGATGCTTTCCCGAACAGTTGTTATGAAATTGCCCCGGCTCTTTTCCCGCTTTATATAATTCATACCTTTCTTTTTCTCCAAAAGGCTCACGTATGCCGCAGGTTAAGTCATCCTCACGTATTTCGAGTTTTTTCGCAATACCGGATAGAACCTCGACATGGATGCCGCCTCCGCTGTGTGATGAAGCCATAATGGCAAGTTCACGAAGCGTCAGGTTAAAATATCCGTGAATGTTCTTTTTAAGATGGGACAGTAGAATAAGGGGTTTCGCCGATGACCTGAAAAAGCTTATCTGTTCAGGGTTTCCCGCATAATACAGCAAGCCGCCGCTTTTATTCACAACAGCAATATCTCCGTAATGTTCGCTTTCAACAATGCCGCTCCGGATCACTTCAACCAATTTCTCAGACATATAAACCTCCCTTGTTATTCTTGCCTTAACAAATTATAATTAATACAAATAAATGAAAGGGCAAAAAAATGAACGTTCTCGGGATTGTATCCGAATATAATCCGCTGCATTCGGGACATGTTTACCATATAGCCGCTTCGCGCGAAAAAACGGGAGCTACTCACGCGGTTTGCGTAA
>DATCLI010000375.1:0-2587 GCA_036563955.1 Clostridia bacterium
AAGTCATTGAGAGAACAAGAAGTATAATAATTATGGTGGATAATATTTTTCTGTTTCTCCTGCTGCGCCAATTTATCATTTAATCACCCCGTTCCCTTAATCTATTCATTGGTTATATCCGAAAGGCCGTGAGAAATATGATTATCTACTTATGCCTTGTACTCATTTTTGTCCTATGGCTGAATTATGAAATAAACAAAACCAACCGCCTTGAAAACAAGAACCGGGAGAAATTCTGGGAAAAGGAAGCCCGGGCAAACAAAACAAGGAAAACGGATATATCCGATTTGGATTATATCACTATTCCGGTTGACAAGCTGCCCACGGACGACCATTCCGATCCGGCCATAAAATCGTACCGTGATACTATTGTCTCACATTCCAATAAAAAAATTCTTAACTTAAGCGGTTTTTCAAATACCGATTTAAAATTGAAATACGGTGCGGCAAATTTAGGCCTGCTTTCCGAGTATGACAATAATTTTATTATAATGGTAACGAACCTTAATAAATGGGCCGAGCGTTTATACAATATCGGTTACCCTGATGAGGCGGCGGCCGTTCTTGAAACCGCCGTTGAATGCCGTTCCGACACCCATAAAACCTATGAGCTTCTTGCCAGAATTTACTCCGAACAGGGCATGAAAGATAAAATTGCTTCACTTATCGAGAAAATCGGTTCAGTCCCTGTCCGGGATAAAGAATCCCTTCTGAAAAAAATATCAAAATACAATACTTAACTTAATAATTCAATGGCCTGTAAGCAATTGGAAACTGCGTATATTGTGTTAATATTTTAAATTATTTCATCATATCGTTCAAGGAATTTTTCGTTCCAATTATTCTTTCTCTTTACGATTTTACCGTCTTCTTTCGCGTATGTACAGTATTCCCTTAAAAAACATTCACCGCATTTCGGGCTTCTCGCGCTGCAGATGCTTCTTCCAAGGGATATAATCTGTATATTATATGGTATCCACTGCTCCCTGGGCAGCTTTTTCATCAGATCGAATTCAATCTTGACCGGGTCATCCTCCTTCGTAAGCCCAAGGCGTTTTGATACCCTTTTTACATGGGTATCCACCACAATGCTTGGTTCATTATAAATATGACCCCTTATTACGTTTGCAGTCTTCCTGCCCACTCCGGCCAGTCCGGTCAGGTCCTCGATATCCTTCGGAACAACCCCGCCATAATCGGATAACAGCTTTTGCGCACAGGCTATGATATTTTTTGCCTTGTTCCTGTAAAAACCGGTAGGACGTATATCATTCTCCAGCTCGCTTAAGTCAGCGCTGGCAAAAGCCTCTATGGATGCATATTTTTTAAACAGGCCTTCGGTTACCTGGTTGACCCTTTCATCCGTGCATTGCGCGCTTAAAATGGTTGCTATCAGCAGCTGCCAGGGTGTTTCGTAATTCAAAAAGCATTTTCCATCCGTTCCGTAAACCCTGTTGAGGGAGGATATGATGTTTTGTATTCTTTCCTTTTCTTTTTTTGATACCGTGGCTTTACTCATATGCTTATCTCCTGTTCGCCTCTTATGATACTTATGGCTGCCGATTTTGTCACCGGGTTCCTCCTGTCATAATCAAATACGACAATGCATTCATCCTTTACGGCCGTGCCACGCTTTGCTGATTCCACTATATTGTAATTGAATTTTTCAATGTGTAATCTCGACCCTGTTATATTATAATGCCCGCATATCTGCTTTATTCTATTGCCAGGCAGCGGAGTCCCGAAATAATCGGGCCTGTTTTTAGCCCCTTCCCTCAGGCAATAATCAAACAGCAGGATTTCCTTAAACAGCTCCAGTCTTTCGCCGCATTTCTCACTTTCGCCATTCCCGCCGCCCCCATGAATCAAATCTGTGAAAAAATCCAACAGGATTTCATACCGCCCGGCTCTTGAATGGGACAGCTCATAAAGTCCGTTTTTGCAGTAATAACCGTACAATGCCGCATACAGCTTCATGGGCGTATCAAAGAAATGCTCCAGGTACTCAAGGGAATATGTGAACTGGCCGCTGTTATAATAAACATCCACCATGCGGCTGATGCCTTTAAGCTCCAATATCTCATCATATGATATATGGTTTGTATGCAATACCTCGTATGGAGGATCGGTATTGTATACTATCCCGTAATCCCCGCATTCATTTTCAATTATCGAACCCTTAAGTACCTTTAGAAAGCCCAGCTGGAGCTGATCCGGTCTGAGCCGGTACACATCCTCAAAGGATTTTTCAAAGGAGGCATAATCCTCAAGCGGCAGGCCCGCTATAAGGTCCAGATGCTGGTGAATATTATGAACATCCCTTATTTCCTTAACATTCTCGGCCAGCTTGTAAAAATCCACCGTCCTTCGTACCGCCTTCATGGTATCAGGATTGGTTGTCTGGACTCCTATTTCGAATTGGACAAGCCCCGGCCTTAAGCTCTTCAGTACCTCAAGTTCCTCTTTGCTCAGCAAATCGGCGGTTATCTCAAAATGGAAATTGGTTATCCCGTTATCATTGTCCCTTATAAACTTCCATATTTCGATGGCCCGCTCCTTATTGCAGTTAAAGGTCCTGTCCACGAAC
>DATCLI010000376.1:0-3903 GCA_036563955.1 Clostridia bacterium
ATTCTTGCCTTAACAAATTATAATTAATACTAATAAATGAAAGGATAAAATAATGAAGGTTATTGGTATTGTATCAGAATATAATCCGCTGCACTCGGGGCATGTTTATCATATAACCGCTTCGCGCGAAAAAACCGGAGCTTCTCATGTTGTCTGCATAATGAGCGGTAATTTTGTCCAGCGCGGTGAACCGGCTATTGTCGATAAATGGGCGCGGACAAAAATGGCTTTAAGTTCGGGAGCTGATCTGGTTATTGAACTGCCCGTCGTTTTTGCCTGCGCTTCGGCGGAAACATTTGCGCGCGGCGCGATACGCATTCTGAACAAGACCGGTACTGTCGATTATTTAAGCTTTGGGAGCGAACAGGGTGAAATAGAGCCGTTAAAGCAAATAGCGTCGGTATTGGCGGAAGAGCCTTCGGAATTCCGGCTTTCCCTGAAAAAACATCTGAAACAGGGGCTATCTTTCCCGGCGGCGCGGGAAAAAGCCGTTTCCGTTTGTTTACCCAATATGCCTGAAGGTATTATGAGCAGGTCAAACAATATACTTGCGATAGAGTACATGAAAGCGCTTATCGCAACCGGAAGCTCAATAAATCCCGTAACAATAAAAAGAAAAGGCTCCGATTACCAGGACTCATTTGTAATCGAATCATTCTCGAGCGCCACAGCCATCCGCAATTTTCTGAAAGAAACAGGTTCCGTTTCCGACCCTGTTTTGAACGGGAACATTCCTTACCAAACGCGTTCCGTGCTCAACGAGTGCTTTGAAAATAACCGGGGCCCGGTTTTCCCCGAATCTTTTGCCGGTATAATCATATACCTTTTAAGAACAATCGGGCCGGACAGGTTAAAACATACTCCCGACGTAAATGAGGGCCTTGAAAGCAGGCTCATTTCCGCGGCTGTTAAAGCCGGCACGCTCGATGAGCTGATCGAAGCCTCCGCAGCCTCAAGATATCCTTCAACGAGAATAAAAAGAATACTGTTCAACACATTGCTTGGGATTACAAAAACAGATCTTAAGAAAATCATTAGCGATGAAAACTGCGGGTACATCCGTATCCTCGGGTTTAATGAAAAAGGCCGCGAGCTGCTTCAGCGTATGCAGGACACCGCCGCCATTCCGGTTATATCAAAAGCGGCAAGGTACAGAAACAGCTTATCCGGCATGTCAAAAAAGATGTTTGAATATGACATACGCGCAACCGATGTGTATGTCATGGCATTTAGCGACAAATCACAAAGGGGCGGCGATCAGGATTTCACCACCCCCATTGTCAGAATATAAATATCACCTGCATCTGACGCCGCATCAGCGCAGTACGGCGTCAAATCTAACCTTCAGTTCATTAAGCATATCTTCAACAACTTTGTTGACATCATCATCAACCAATGTCCTGTCCGGTGAGCGGAAAACAAGCGTATATGCCACACTCTTTTTTCCTTCAGGAACCTGTTCCCCTTTATATACATCAAAAAGCCTTATTTCTTCGAGATATTCCCCGCCCCTGCTTTTAAGCGCCTTTTCAATATCCTTAACCTGGACATCTTCATTTATAAGAACGGCTATATCCCTTGATACCGCCGGATACCGCGGAAGGGGTTTATACTGCCTTTCCATCACGGCATTTTCAATCATTGGCTTAATTTCAAGCACTGCTATATAAGTATCGTACGGGCAGTCAAAATTATCTGCAACATCAGGGTGGATTTCTCCAGCGGCGCCTACCGTTACATCACCGATAACAACTTTGGCTGTCTTTCCGGGGTGGAAAACAGGATTGTCTTTCTCGGCGATAAACTCCGCATCCTTTATATTCATCTGTAAAAGAAGCTGTTCTACAATTCCTTTCAGATAGTAAAAATCCACATTACCGTACAGACCTATCGTAAGCATTTTCTTCTCGACGGGAAGCATTTCGCCTTCTCTCGGCAAATAAACGTATGAAAGTTCAAAGAACCGCCCTTCGTCTACCTTGCGGTTATAGTTCGTATTAATCACTTCAAGCATCTGAGGTATAGTTGTAGTACGCATGATGCTGAAATCTTCGCCGAGCGGGTTTGTTATCACAACCGCGTTCCTGAGTTTATGGCCTTTGGGCAGATTAAGCTTGTCAAGCACCTTCGGGCTTGTAAAAGAATAAGTGTATGTTTCATACAGCCCGCTTGACATCATCTGCTCGATAATGAAATCCTCCATTTTCTGAGCAAATGTTTTCCTTCCCAGCGTTGTAGCCTTGCCAGGCAGAAGCGTGGGCATAATGTTGTTATAGTCGTAAAAGCGCGCGACTTCTTCGGCAAGATCGGCTTCCCTTTTAACATCAGGCCTGAAGGACGGAACCGTAAGCGTCATCGTTTCGCGTTCAACGCCAAATTCAAGTTTTTCGAACAGATCCAGCATCCATGCGGCATCAATGTCTGTTCCAAGGAGCCTGTTGATATTGCCGGGATTCAGTTTTATTTTCAATTGTTCCGGCTTTACCGGATTGCAGTCGACGATCCCCGGAACCACCTTACCGGCTCCGAGCTCCTCGATGAGCTGCGCTGCACGGTTTATTGCCGTAATAGCGTTATCTATGTCAAGCCCTTTTTCAAAACGGCTCGATGCTTCGCTTCTGATGCCTACTTTTTTTGATGTAAGCCTTACTGACGTTCCGTTAAAATTTGCCGATTCAAGAAGCAGTGTTGTCGTATCAGGCGTTACTTCGGAATTCTCGCCGCCCATAATACCCGCGAGCGCGACCGCTCTTTCCTCATCGGCGATGACAAGCATTGACTGGTCAAGCTCGCGATGCTGCCCATCAAGCGTTACTATTTTCTCATCCTTTTTGGCGGTCCTTACTATTATATGCCTTCCTTTTATGCATTTGAAGTCGAAAGCGTGCATCGGCTGGCCGAGTTCAAGCATTACATAGTTCGTAATGTCCACAATATTGTTTATCGGGCGCATTCCTGCCGCTGCCAGACGCCTTTGCATCCATAACGGCGACGGTTCGATTTTAACATTGGTAACAACACGCGCTGCGTATCGTGCGCATAATTCAGGGTTTTCAATCGAGACTGAAACATAGTCCGAGGCCTTCCCTTCACCTTCCTCTTTAACCGTTATAACAGGCTTTCTAAAAGCGCTGTTAAGTGCAGCCGCGGATTCGCGGGCCAAGCCTAAAACACTGAAACAATCCGGACGGTTGTTTGTTATTTCAAAATCAATAACCGGTTCAAGGCCGAGAACTTCCCTGATATCCTTGCCGACCCCGGGATTATTTTTAAAAATATATACTCCGTATTCCGGCGCATCCGGAACGTAATCGCGGGTCAGGTTCAACTCGTCAATAGAGCACATCATCCCAAAAGATTCGACTCCGCGCAGTTTCGCCGCTTTTATTTCACCGCCGGGAAGCTTCGCACCCGGAAGCGCAAGCGGGATTAGATCCCCTGTTTTAACATTCGGAGCTCCCGTAACGACCTGCAGTGTTTCTGCTCCGATATCAACATCCGCAATCTGCAGCTTTTCCGCGTTAGGGTGCGGCCTCATTGATACTATCTTTCCGACAACGACCTTTTCAATTGACGCGCCGAGGTCTTCAATACCCTCAACCTTGCTGCCCGAAAGGGTCATTGCTTCGGCATACGCCTTAATATTTTTATTTATATCAACATAATCTTTCAACCAGGAAATCGGTGCTTTCATTGTAATCAACTCCTATCCTTAATTAAAAAGTATTGCTAAAACTGCTTTAAAAACCGGATGTCATTCTCATACAACAGTCTCATATCATTTATGCCGTACTTTGCCATTGTGGTCCGCTCTACTCCAAGACCGAAGGCAAAACCGCTGTATACGCCGGGATCAATATCGCATACCTCAAGAACATACGGATGTACCATCCCGGCTCCCAA
>DATCLI010000377.1:0-4945 GCA_036563955.1 Clostridia bacterium
GCAATTGCGGCGGGTATTAAAGCCTCGGGCAGCAAAAAGACAACCTTAATGCCGTCAAGCTTTCCGATGCCAAGCTTTACACTTTCGTCAACAACCCATTTAATCCATTCAACAGGATTATCGATGCCGCATATGCCGCCCAGGCGTTTTGCCACATCAAACCGCTTAAGGTTTACAAATATCTGTTTCATTTAAACACCTCCATTATTTTTGGAAAAACATAAGTCAGATTTTAAATACAATCGTTATGCCGCCGGAAATACGAAAACATTACAGGCGCACCTCTATATTTTCCAAAGACGCGAAATCCGGCAAATCGCTGCCTATAAGCGGCATGCAGTATTCCCTGAAGCTCTCCGTTATTCCGTTGCCGGCTTCATTAATATATTTGTCATATACCTTTTTTTCAACATTTGCCACTTGTTCTAAAAGCACAAGCTGTATATCCGATTTATACGGATTATTTGATATTCTTTTTATCGAAACCATAAAGCCCGTCTTTCCAGCTGCAGCCGATTCAACCGCAAACGCTCCGACTCTTTCTGCCTCTTCCCTGTCTGTACTCGACTGCATGAGTATTGATGCTCTTCCGAGAAGTCCCGGCTTTTCGCTCCTTGCTTTTATTCCAAGTTTATTCATTATCAGGTTTGCAAGGTACTGCGCGACACCACCCGGTACCTTGTGTCCGAAACCGTCAACTATTCCGCTGTCGGCAAGGACCTTCCCGCTGCCGTCACGAAGCCCTTCGCTAATAACAACAAGAACGCCGCCTGTTTTTTTCCTCCAGTGTATTATGTCCTCAAGAAACTGTTCTTCTATAAAAGGTCTTTCCGGAAGATAAATGAGGTGCGGTCCGTCTGTTTCCTTTTTCCTGGCAAGAGAAGCGGAAGCCGTAATCCATCCGGCGTTCCTTCCCATAAGCTCCATGACGCATACATGTATTGGGAGCGCCTCTACATCCTTTGCCAATTCCATCGTGGAAACAGCCGCATACCTTGCTGCGCTTCCAAATCCCGGACAGTGATCGGTATGTTCAAGATCATTGTCTATTGTCTTTGGTATGCCTATAACCCTCATCTCATAATTTCCCGCAAGCGCCGATATTTTATTGCACGTATCCATGGAATCATTGCCGCCGTTGTATAAAAAGTACCGAATATTATATTTTTTTAAAACGTCAAGAATCCTTGGGTAATCGGCCTCAGCAAGTTTACGCCTGCATGAACCCAAAGCGGAAGCAGGGGTATACGGCAATTTATCAATCACCGGTTGAGGCTGCCTTCCGAGATCAATAAAATTCTCGTTCAGTACGCCTTCAATCCCAAACCTTGCACCGAAAATACCTTTAATAAATGAATACTTTTTAGCTTCCTCAATAACCCCCTTCAGTGAAGCATTAATTACCGCGGTAGGCCCTCCCGCCTGTGCTATTAAAAGGTTGCCTTCAATACTCATTTTCATCTCTCCTTTGCGCCTTAAGAATAAATAATTGCAATGTTAAATTTTGATTTTATCATGCCGCTAACCATAAAATCATCCATTTACAGGAATTATATACATTCGTGCTTTTCGGATCCGTTATTTCAGTTGAAAAATAATACTTTATGGCTTATACTAACATATATCAACATTAGTTTCAATATGAAATTATATAATTTGTATGATTCGATAAATTGTTATATTATATATTTAAGACTGATGAATTTATTGAAATTGCCAGGCTGTTTCTTCCGATTTTTAGAAGGAGAAATTGTATATGCCACAGGAATTAAGCGGTAAAACCCGTTCGAGGGTAGAATCCAAACGGCAGATTATGAAGCTGCTCCACCTAAAAGGTCCGATGTCAAGGACCGATATAATGAAAACCCTGTCTATTCCAAAGCCTACGATAACCCGCATAATTGAAGAACTTCTGGCGAAAGGGCTCGTTATTGAAACAGGTTATTATGATACTACTGTAGGACGCAAACCGGTTTTTGTAGATATTAACCCTAACGCGTATTACTGCATAGGCGTCAATATCTCACGCTATACGATACACTGCGTGCTTGTCGATTTCAAGCTTAATATCGTATCCGAACGCATGCATAATGTAAATGTACGAACTTTCTTACAAGGCTTGCCCGAAAACGTGGATGATTATGTATCGCTTATAATAAAGAATATTGAAAAGGTGATTAACGACGCAGGTATTCAAAAGGAGCGCATTCTTGGAATCGGGCTTGGTTCGCCCGGTTTTGTAAATACAAACGAAGGCATTATTCATGACTTCGCGTTAATGGGCATTATGAAGGATCTGCCGATTGGAAAAATCCTCAGCCGGTATTTCGGCATGAAAGTAATTATTGACAACAATGCAAATGCGCGCGCGCTTAACGCTTACTGGTGCGATATGCAGACAGCCTATGACAATATGATATTCATTATATGCAGTGAAGGCATAGGTTCCGGAATTATAGTAAACGGGGAGATAATGCGCGGATATAATAATTATTCCGGTGAAATAGGACACACCACTTTGAATATTACCGGTAAACGCTGCCACTGCGGCAAGTTCGGCTGCCTTGAAACTTACTGCAGCCATGAAGCAATAGAAAAAATTGTTGATGAACAGCTTAAACTGGGAAAACAATCAAACCTGCAAAAACTTGTAAAGCAGGGTAAAAAAATAACTTTCGACTGCATATGCGCTTCGGCCTGCGAAGGAGATCTACTCTGTGTTGAAGTATTCGAGTATGCCGCAGCCGCCTTGGGTGCGGGAATAGCAAATCTGCTGGCTGTCCTTAATACACAGGCTGTTTTTTTGTCGGGGACGCTGTTTGATAAATTTCCTGCTTTTTATGATATGGTTATTAGAAATGTAAAAAGCCGGCTTCCGCCGGCACTGCCGAAACAGCCCGATTTTATTCTGCAAAAAGTATCGGGAACTCACTATTCTTCAGGCGCCGCAGCCTTAATTCATCGATATTATTTCGAAAATGAAGTTTTTTAACGCAAATAAATAATTATAAGACATTATTGTGAAAACAAAAAGATCCCTAAAAATAGAGACCTCATGCATTTAAAATATCAAGGGTGCTATTTATAGCACCAGTCGCCCTTACGGCTAAATGATCAATTTTTTGTGCCTTTCGCTCAAGTTCATTATAGCATCTCTCTAAAAACATTTGGTAATTGATTATCAGTCATTATTTTTTTAATTACATTATTCAACAGAGAATAGTAAACTTATACAAATTTTTATCCTCCCACAACACACAATATTTAATATGATTGTATCTAATTATATCAAATATTGCCTAAAAGTGGAAAGGCAGCGAAAATAAAAAAACACCCTCTTAACTTTTTTATTAAGAAGGGAAACCAATTGGTTTTTAATATGCTCGGGTTGGATAAAACCTTTAAACCTTTGATATATCGGAATTGGCGTGCCTGAAGGGATTCGAACCCCTGACCCACGGCTTAGAAGGCCGTTGCTCTATCCTGCTGAGCTACAGGCACATAAATAAATGGAGCGGGTGAAGGGAATCGAACCCTCACAGCCAGCTTGGAAGGCTGGTATTCTACCATTGAACTACACCCGCATTATTCCCGGAGCTCCGGCGACTTTTTTATTATACAGAGCGCATTCGCTTTTGTCAAGACGCACAATTATTTAGAAAAACTAATGTATAACAACGGAAACATGCTCCAACGCCCTGTTTTAACAGTAACATTTTTCGCAGTATTATTTAATTATATACCATATACCCGCTATAATCATAATAATATAGATGAATTTTTTAATTGTATCGATTGACAATTTTTTAAACAAATAAATCCCTGCAAACATCCCGACTAAGCTGCCCGCCGCTGCGAGCGGAACATGAACGAATACATTGACAGGCGCACCATTTCCAAGAATAAGCACGATGATTTTGAATACCGCCATCACGGCAAAGAAAAATTGTACCGTGGCGCTATATTCGTTTTTGTCCTCTGTCATAGTCGAATAGTACAGTACTATAGGAGGGCCGCCCATATTGAAAAAGCCGTTCATCAACCCCGAACATATGCCGGCTGTTGATGCCGAAAATATATTTTTCGGGATCTTAATCCTGTTCTGATATTTATAAAAATACAGCGCCAATATAATCAATAAGCTTCCTAAAAATTTTACCGCAATGTAATTTTCAGTCTTCAACAGAGCCGTCACACCGAGATAGCTGCCTGCCAACGCAAATGCTAAAGGTAAAATTAAACTTTTAAAATTAATCGATTTCCAATATTTCAATATAATATATGATGTTACAATAACCGCGGAAAAACAAAGCAGAAAAGAGGATTCCGCAACAGGCATAATCATGGGCAGTACTGTCATTATAATAATTGATATGCCAAAACCCGTTGTAACCTGAATAAATGCTGCCGCGGCAGCAGTTATTAATATTATAATCTCAACCCACATGTTACGTTCCTCATAAATTACCTCTTTTAATTACAGCTGCTTCGCCGGCACTTCGTTATCCCTTGCCTGTCCCTTCGGTATCCCCTTTAATTCCCATAATAAAATATATGAATTACATAGCGCTTTGCAGTTCTTTTTTTGCCTTTATATACTGCTCCTCATCAGGTGCCTTGCCGTGAAAATCTACAACACTTTCCATAAATGACACCCCTTTGCCCTTAACTGTTTTACATAGTATTACCGTCGGTTTTCCGGCAAAGGATTTAGCGGTATCAATGGCATTAATCACCTGGACGATGTTATGCCCGTCAACAGACAGCACATTCCAGCCAAAAGCCTTCCATTTGTCCGGCATGGACTCCATTGACATGATTTCCCTGGTATAGCCGTCGTTCTGTAATCCGTTCATATCCACAAATACCGTCAGATTATCAAGATTATAGTGGGCTGCTGTAGCTGCTGCCTCCCATATCTGCCCTTCATTGGATTCTCCATCGC
>DATCLI010000378.1:0-13169 GCA_036563955.1 Clostridia bacterium
GGATATAGTCGGCGTTGTTGCGATAACCTGTGTTCAGGCTCAAAACTGCTAACTGATTATTTATTGGGGGGAATATTAAATGAAAGTATTGGTTATTAATACGGGCAGTTCTTCATTAAAATACCAATTGATAGATATGGATAATGAAAAGGTTCTTGCCAAAGGCCTTTGTGACAGAATCGGGCTTGACGGCTCGTTCATCAGGCAAACTACGTATAATGGCGATGAGATCAAAAAGGAAACCGAATTAAACAATCATAATGAAGCAATAGAAAAAACAATATCTTCATTGACAGACAGCGGTGTTATAAAAAGCATGGATGAGATTACAGCCGTCGGGCACCGGGTTGTACACGGCGGTGAAAAGTTTTGTAAATCCGCTCTGATTGATGAAGAGGTAATAAAAACAATAGAAGAATGCATTATTTTGGCTCCTCTTCATAACGGCCCGAATATGACAGGAATAAAAGCGTGCGGGGAGATTCTCCCTAATGTTCCGATGGTCGCGGTTTTTGATACTGCATTTCATCAAACAATGCCTGAAAAGGCTTTTATTTATGCACTGCCTTACAGTTTTTATCAGGAAAAAGGAATAAGAAGGTATGGTTTTCACGGTACGTCGCATAAATATGTTGCTCAGAGGGCTGCCGCTTTTCTGAACAAACCATTTGATACTCTTAAAATTGTAACATGCCATCTTGGCAACGGCTCAAGCATATGTGCGGTTAAAAACGGCGCCGCCGTCGATACAAGCATGGGTTATACACCGCTTGAAGGAGTACCCATGGGAACCAGGAGCGGTTCAATAGATCCTGCCATAGTCACAGGTTTAATCGAACATGATAATTATGATGCAGCGATGCTTAATGATCTTTTAAATAAAAAATCGGGCGTTCTCGGAATATCAGGCATAAGCAGTGATTTCAGAGACCTGGACGAAGCAGCGGGGAAAGGCTGCGAAAGGGCAGAATTAGCGTTGAATGTTTTTGCATACCAGGTAAAAAAATATATCGGAGCATATGCCGCGGCAATGGGTGGAATTGATGTCCTCGTATTTACTGCGGGGATAGGTGAAAACAACGGCGATATCCGCAGAAGAATAATAGAAGATATGGAGTTCATTGGTATAGAAATTGATCATGAGAAAAATAAGGCAAGAGGAATTGAAATTGATATCAGTAAACCTAACGCTAAAGTAAGAACCCTTATTATTCCGACAAACGAAGAACTCGCTATAGCAAGGGAAACTGTGAGCCTGTTAAACAATTCTCAAAAACAATGGAAGTGCTAAATCTTACTTTTGCGTAAAGGAGAGAGTACATTGAAAAAGGTATTAAGGGTTCAAATGTCTGATGGGAATGTATATGAAATTCCCGCTTTAGTTATTGCGGAACACAGGGCGGATTTTTTTGAAGACAATTCGGCCAGAAAACTGGCATATCATTCAAGTTCCGTACAGCCGAGACTTAGAAGCGCTGAAATAGAGTTTGCTTTGAAAAATGACGATGTCCTGCTTGAATGGGCTTCAGACAGGATGAAATGGAAAGACCTGGAAGAGCATGCCGTTAAGGTTTATCCTGATACGGAAAGTTATGAAAAGCAGTGGGCGGAAGCCCCAAAACAAATCATAAATAAATAAACCCCTTCCGCAAACATTTAATTGACAACTTGTAAAAGCGCATGATAAATTTTAATGTAAGATTTTTATATCCAATTAACGGGTATTTAATTCTTTATCTTTGTTTTGCTGTAAGGATGATTTACTTCCTGCAGCTAATGGGGGTTTTAATTAATGATAGTTTGCAAATTTGGCGGTACTTCAATGGCCAATGCGGAACAGATAAAAAAGGCGTGCAATATAGTAACGTCAAATCCGGACCGCCGTCTTGTTGTTGTTTCCGCTCCGGGAAAGGAAAACGATAATGACAGCAAGGTTACGGATATGCTTATTGCACTTGCGGATAAGTTTCTGAAAACAGGCGAATGTGAAAAAGAGCTCATAGCCGTTGTGGATCGATACCGCAAAATAGCCGAGGGTTTGGGCATAAAAAACGAAATAATAAAAGACATTGAAAACAATCTCAGAACAAGGATATCCCTTGGTTATGACAACAAGGAAAAGTTTATAGACCGAATGAAAGCTGCCGGTGAAGATAACTGTGCAAGATTGGTCGCGAAATATCTCAGAAGCATCGGATATGACGCTAAATATATAAACCCTAAAGACGTCGGATTCTATTTAAGCGATGAATACGGAAATGCAAGAGTTTTGCCGCAATCAATGAAAAATTTGTCAAAGCTGAGGGACGTTAGCGGTATAATGATTTTCCCTGGTTTTTTCGGGTATTCTCTTTCCGGTGATGTTGTAACATTTTCAAGAGGCGGTTCCGATATTACCGGTTCAATACTGGCCGCAGCCCTTGAAGCTGAAGTATATGAGAATTTTACCGATGTGGATTTTGTATTTGCAGCGAGTCCCAAAATAGTAAAAGATCCAAAAGCTATTTCAATTTTAACTTATAAAGAGATGCGCGAACTGGCGTACGCAGGCTTTTCGGTGCTTCATGAGGATACGCTTGAACCTGTGTATAAAAAAGGAATACCGGTTAATATACGCAATACAAATAATCCTCAGGCAAAAGGTACAATGATTGTTACGAAAAGAGACACAATGAACGGGCCTGTTACCGGCATAGCGGGAGCTGGAGGATTTATCACGATAAACATTCATAAATATATGATGAACCGTGAAATTGGTTTTGGCAGAAAGGTTCTCGGGATTCTTGAAGAAGAAGCGGTTCCTTTTGAGCATATACCTTCAGGAATAGATGATATTTCCGTTATTTTGCGCAAGCGTTTTGTTGATGATGAAAAAATATCAAGAATAATGGAGCGCATTGCGCATGATTTAAAGGTTGACAGTGTTACAATAGATCATAATCTCGCACTCGTTATGGTAGTCGGTGAAGCAATGCTCCAAACTGTTGGAGTTGCCGGCCGTGCGGCTTCCGCGCTGGCAAGAGGCGGGATTAACATACGCATGATAAACCAGGGTTCTTCAGAAGTGAGCATTATGTTCGGAATAAATGAAGAGGATCTTAATAGCGCGATAATATCTTTATACAATGAATTTTTTAGTTAATCGCTTATTTAAAGAGGCGGCAATCGGCGCTGCTTATATAAGTCTTATTGAATAATGCCGGCTTGTTATCTCACCAGTATGCCCTTGCCATATTTTTTAGGGCATTATGTTGACATAGTGAAATGCCTATGATAGTTTGAAATATAAGAGGTGAGTAAGGCATGCAGAAAAATATGCCCGCTATTGATAATTTCTGTACAACCCTTCCGGCATACATAACCGAGATGCTTCAAACCGAAGCCGAGAATAACGAAACAACTCTGTCCGATGTTCTGCTGAACATACTCGAAAACCATTATGGAATAGGTAACTGGAGAGACAAGCTTACAAACGACACTCTTAAATATTTGGAATTGGAAATGAAACCGTATGGAAGTAATTTGTGGAGAAAAGAGGTTTGTGAGAAGGATAAAACATTTAAGGTATATTTTGATATAGAACTGCCATTTAAAGCTGAAATCATGCTCGAGATTGCAAAGGCAAGATACGGTATCCAGTTTATTATATATACAACGGCGAAAAAATATAGAAAAATGTTTAGAAGCTTTTATTCGCATTACAGGGACGGGCTGCTCAACAGGGACATGCATCTGGAAGAATTCGCCCGTTTCGCAACAATTGGGTACAAGCGAAACTTTACGCCATATAATATAAAGGAAATAACCAATAGCGATTCTTTTGCGTCAAAGCTGACGGAAGACTCAATGTTTATAAAAAACATCATTTTAATGAATAAATGGAGCTAGTCTCCTTATTCTTTTGTACGTATTTTGGGGGATTTTTGTGGCTTATGCAAAAAAAAACCGCGGTATTATTTTGTATTGTTCTTTTTTTTAATTTGTTTTCAATATCAATAAGTGCCGAAAATATTAAAATAGATATCTTTACCGATGTACCGAATGACCATTGGGCGTTTGAGCCAATTCATTATATACGCCGGCTTGGTATAACCGACGGAATAGGCAAAAACCTGTTCGGCCTTGGTCAAACAATTAAAAGGTGTGAATTTGCCGCATTTCTTGTAAAGCTTTTGAAGTGGGAGCTTGTTTTTCCGGAAGAGTATTCATTTATTGATAATGCGGATAGGAAAGAGTGGTATTATCCGTATATTGAAACAGCGCTGCTTAATGGAGCGATTGTAAAGGAATCCGATAGATTCAGACCTAATGATCTTATAACCCGCGAAGAAATGGCAACAATGATTGTCAGGGCTTTAGGATATGACAGCCTGGCATGCCGGTTGGCCGAGTTGGGAAATCCGTTTGATGACGTAACTAAAAACCCGGGATATATAACAATTGCAAAAGATTTTGGCATCATTACAGGTTACAGCGACGGAACGTTCAGGCCGGACGACCATGCGAAGCGCGAGGAAGCTGCTGCAATGATGGCAAGACTGCATCAAAAATTAAACTGCAAAATAAATGAAATGCATGCTTTTTACGCAATAGACTCGTCAATACAGGCTCATATGATAAAGCATTTTAATTCGGTCGGGTTTGGCTGGAGCAGACTTGAATATGATCATAAATCCAATAGTGTAATTCTTAACTTAACATCAAACAATAATAATGAGTATTCAATACCACCTTCATTCACAGATCCTCTAAACGAAGCTAAGAGCAACAATACTGCAGCGCTGTTGATGGTAACGGTTAATAATGAAATTATTAAGGACGGTGAAGCTGGAAGCGGTTTGGTACTGGCCGAATACATATTGACAGATCCGCAGCTGCGCGTTAAGGTTGCCGATTTGATTGTTGCTACCGTTAACAACACTGCTGCTTATAGTATAAAAACCGGTTTTGACGGCGTTGTTATTGATTTTGAATGCCTGAAAGGAGAGCTCGCCAAACAATCGCTGAACGAATTCCTAAGAGATTTAAAAGCTGATCTTGATAAAAACAATAAACTCCTTTATGTTGCGGTCCATCCGGCAAGAAAGCCCGGACAGGCATATTATGACGGATATGATTACAGAACGATAGCTGATATAGCCGACAGGGTTATATTGATGGCGCATGACTATTATGCGAAAGAACTCAACGATTACGAAATGCAAATAGGGTATACAGACACTCCTCTGACACCGATAGACGAAATTTATTATGCGCTGAAGACAATAACCGATAAAGAAACAGGTATTCAGGATCTTAGTAAAATTCTTTTCCAGTTTTCGTTTGACTCGGTGCAGTGGAAATTAAAAGATGGCAAAGTAACAAACAAACTTCCGTTCCATCCTTATTACAGTTCTATTAATGACAGGCTCGCAATGGATGGTGTTGATTTATACTATTCAGAATTTAGTCAAAACCCGTATGCCAGGTTTTTCGACCCGGCGGACGAAACCGATAATGTCCTGTGGTTTGAAGATTCACGCAGCATTCAAGCAAAAATAAACCTTTCACGAATGTTTGGAATAAGCGGAATTTCCATTTGGCGCCTGGGCAATATTCCGGATTATGAACAATCCGCAGTTTACCTCGATATATGGCAGACAATAATGAACAACTTTGATTCCGGACATTTACATTAATACACATATATCATATGCTAAATTCAACCAGCATTAATATTGGACTCTGTTGTAAAACAACAATAGCTTTGGAATAATAAGTAAGGATACGCAAAAAGTATATAAATTTTAGGAATTGAAGCAGGGGATTCGGAGTTAAAAACACTACTAAATAAAGGTGGACTTTAACAATGAAATTGTAATTCTACCGGTTTTTGATTGTAGCAGAAAGATTAAAAGAATATGATAGCGATGTTTTAAAAGGTGATTTTTCTGTGTTTAAAACCTTGGATGAAATAGTAAAAGAGAATTATAAAAATAGAAAGTGAAGTCCAAAGATTTAATCACAATTGGAAGGTTTGAATAACAGCATACATACAATAGAAAACAGGGTTAATATTAAAAACTGAAAATATCCATGAACCCATTGACAATAATTGTTACTTAGGCATATAATATGAGTAATTTAATTGATGACCATTATTTCTTTTTACTAAGATAATTTGCAGCGTGTTATAACGGAGGAAATAAAAATGGCAGCGTCCTATATTTTAATTGGTTTTGTGTTTTTTTACTTTATTAGCTTTGCCTTTTACTTTAAAGGCACGGTTAATTTAATATGTAAAAAAACGCAATCACAATCAATGGGGTTATAGGACGGCAAAAAACAGTAAATGTATACAAGGAGGCTCGATTGTGAGCCTCCTATTTTTTTAGGGAGGTGTTATTATGGTCGTCGTGCTTAAGCCAAATGTTCCGAAAGAAAAAAGAAATGAATTGATTCGCGAAATAGAAGCAATGGGCGTGAAAGTCCAGGTTACCGAAGGTACTCAAACATCAATCCTCGGCCTTGTAGGCGACACTTCAAGTCTTAACAAATACCGGATAGCATCTAATGAAATCGTCGCCAATATATTACGCGTGCAGGAACCTTTTAAAAAAGCGAATAAGATGTTTAAGCCTGACAATACAATTATTGAAGTATCCGGAAGAAAAATAGGCGAAGGTTATTTTACCGTAATAACCGGACCGTGTTCGGTTGAAAATGAAGAACAGATTGAAGGGATAGCCAAAGCCGTTAAAGCAAGCGGAGCTGCGTTTCTGCGCGGAGGCGCGTACAAACCGAGAACTTCGCCGTATTCATTTCAGGGGCTTGGCCTTGAAGGACTTGAATATTTAAAAATCGCGAGGGAAAAAACAGGGCTTCCTATTGTTTCGGAAATTATGTCACCGGATCTCGTCCAGCGTTTTGTTGAAGATGTTGACATAATACAAGTGGGAGCAAGAAATATGCAAAACTTTGTCCTGCTGAAGGAACTAGGCAAAACAAACAAGCCTATACTGTTAAAACGCGGGCTTGCCGCGACGATAGAAGAATGGCTTATGTCTGCCGAATACATTATGAGCGAGGGCAATGAACAGGTAATACTGTGCGAAAGAGGCATAAGGACCTTTGAAACATATACAAGAAATACATTAGACTTAAGCTCGGTGCTTGCGATAAAGAAACTGAGTCATCTTCCCGTAATCGTCGATCCGAGCCATGCAACAGGCCACTCATGGATGGTTGAAGCCATGGCAAAAGCGGCGGTGGTTGCCGGCGCGGATGGAGTGATAGTGGAGGTTCACAACAATCCCGCAATGGCGTTATGCGACGGTTCGCAGTCAATAACTCCGGAACAATTTTCAATTCTTATGGATAAAATTAAAAAACTTGTCGAAATAGAAGGGAAAGTATTGGTGGAATAACATGAAAATATTAAAGCTAAACCTAAAGCATAAAACGGTTCCGATCGAGATCGAAAACGGTTTGTTTCAAAAAGCCGCACAGCGCATTAAGGAACTGTTCGGCAACAGAAAAATAATGCTCGTTACCGACAGCAATGCAGGGCCTATATATGCGGATAAACTTTTAACACAGCTAAGGGATTTGAGCATCGAAACAGGCATGTATACGGTTCCCGCGGGGGAAAGCAGCAAAAGCCATGATCAGCTTCTTAAGCTTTATGACGCTTTTGCCCGTTTTGGGCTCACGAGAAGGGATATTGTTACAGTCGTTGGCGGAGGCGTGACAGGTGACCTTGCGGGATATGCCGCATCAACATGGCTCAGGGGAACGGGCCTTGTCCACATACCGACATCACTGATTGCAATGGTTGACTCAAGCATCGGCGGCAAAGTCGCTGTAAATATTCCGCACGGAAAGAATCTCGTAGGCAGCTTTTATCACCCTGAAATTGTATTGATAGATCCGCTTCTTCTTGAAACAATGCCCGATAAATATTTTTTCGACGGTATTGCCGAGGTAATAAAATACGGCCTTATATCGGACGAAAACCTTTTTGAGATGCTCGAAGGCTTGAAAAACCGGGAAAGCATCATGGAGCATATTGAAGAAATAATATTCAAATGCTGTGATATAAAAATAAATGTTGTTGAACAGGATGAAACGGAAAACGGATTAAGGATGATTTTGAATTTCGGACATACATTCGGGCATGCGATAGAAAAGGTGTTCGGATATGAAAAGTTTACTCATGGGGAAGCAATATCAATGGGTATGGTATACATCAGCGAACTTTCGGAAAAGCTTGGGTTCTGCAGTCCGGAACTTCCGAAAAGAATCCGTTCTGTACTGGCGCAGTACGGGCTTCCGGCCGACCTGCCTGAAATGGATAACAAAGCGGTTATTGATGCCGTTTTGGTTGATAAAAAAGCCCGGACAAATGATATAAATCTTGTTTTGATAAAAAAACCGGGAACGGTTTTTATTAAAAAATTTCCGAAAGAACAAATAGGGGGAATGGTTAATGAAAACCGTTACTATTAAACCTTCCGAGCTTTCCGGAAAGATATTTGTACCGCCGTCAAAAAGCATGGCTCACAGGGCAGTCATATGCGCGTTTTTATCCGAAGGAACGAGTATTGTAGATAATATTGAACTTTCCAACGATATTATAGCAACATGCGGCGCGGTCGAAGCGCTTGGCGCTGAAATCGACATCCTCGAAGGAAGCGTCCAGGGAAGAAAAAAGCTTGTTATACACGGAACAGGCAGCGTCAAAGTAAGGAAAGAAAGAATTGACTGCGGCGAGTCGGGTTCAACAGCGCGCTTTATTATACCCGTTTCACGTCTTGCAGGAGAAAAGGCAGTGATAGACGGAAGAGGAAAACTTGTTCAAAGGCCTTTCGACGTATTTTTCCCTATATTTGACGCTCAAGGAATAAGGTATCGGACGGATGACGGAAAACTTCCCCTGGCTCTTGAAGGCAGTCTTAAGCCCGGAGAATTTAAGCTGAGGGGAGATGTAAGCTCACAGTTTATATCAGGGTTATTGTTTGCACTGCCGCTGCTTCCCGGCAATTCAACAATTATTCCGACAACAGGGCTTGAATCGTCAGGATATGTTGATATGACAATTGAGATGCAGAAAAGGTTCGGTATAGAGATAAAATTCGACAGAGAACGAAACATAATTGAAATTCCAGGCTGGCAGAGGTATACACCGCAGAACTATACGGTTGAAGGCGACTGGTCCCAGGCCGCGTTCTGGCTTACCGCCGGGGCTTTATCCGGGCCTGTTTCGCTAGGAGGGCTAAACAGGAACTCCACACAGGGCGATAAAGTAATTGAAACGGTATTGAGCGAAATGGGTGCGGATATATCCTGGGATAATGACATGCTTACCTCAAAAAAGAGCCGGCTTTCAGGAATAAACTTTGATGTATCTCAGTTCCCGGATCTTGTGCCTATCCTCGCTGTCGCCGGAGCTTATGCGGAAGGAAAGACGGTATTATATAACGCTGCAAGGCTCAGGATAAAAGAAAGCGACCGGCTGAAGGCAATTGCCACCGAATTGAAGGCTGTCGGCGCTGAAATTACCGAAAAAGAAGACAGTCTTGAGATAATCGGCAAACAAAGCCTTGAGGGCGGAAGGGTTTACGGCTGGAATGATCACCGCATTGTCATGTCGGCAGCGGTATTAGCATCAAAATGCCGTAAAAATGTCACAATTGAAGGAAGCGAAGCGGTAAACAAATCTTACCCGGCATTCTGGGAGCATTATAAAAGCGTGGGAGGTAAAATAAAATGAGCAGCATATGGGGTGAAAAAATAAAAATTTCCGTTTTCGGCGAATCGCACGGAAAAGCCGTTGGTGTTGTTATTGACGGCCTGCCTCCCGGAATGGAGATTGACCTTGATAAAATCCGTGCGGAAACGGAAAGGCGAAGGCCGGGGCAGGATCGCTATTCAACGCCGAGAAATGAAAGCGATGACGTTGAAATAATAAGCGGACTATTCAATGGGCATACAACCGGTACGCCGTTATGCGGGATTATATGGAACAGGGATATAAAATCGAAAGATTATGACGCGATAAAAAATATTATGCGGCCGGGGCATGCCGATTACACCGGCCGCATCCGGTACGGCGGTTTTGCCGATTACCGCGGAGGCGGGCATTTTTCCGGAAGGCTGACCGCGCCGCTGGTTTTTGCCGGGGCGATAGCATACCAGTATCTTCAGAAAAAAGGTATAACAATAGGAACGCATATTCTTAAAGCAGGCAGAATTGATGACGAGCCGTTTAATCCTGCGGAAGTTTCAAAAGATTTGCTCGATAAGCTGAGGAGTATGCGTTTTCCCGTTATTTCACAAGGAATTGAAGAAAAAATAAAGAAGGAAATTGATAACGCAAGAAACAGTCTCGATTCGGTCGGGGGCATTCTTGAAACTGCCGTGGCAAATGTTCCTGCGGGATTAGGCTCTCCCATGTTTTGCTCTGTCGAAAGCAAATTATCCGCATTTGTATTTTCAATTCCAGCCGTAAAGGGGATTGAATTCGGTTCAGGTTTCAGATTTGCTGAAATGCGCGGAAGTGAAGCAAATGATCAATTCGCTGCGGACGGCAGTATCGTAAAAACCTTAACAAACCATACGGGAGGAATAAACGGCGGCATAACGAACGGCATGCCCGTTGTGTTCCGTACCGTTATAAGGCCTACGCCTTCAATTGGAAAGCCGCAGCAGGCGCTCGATATTTCAAAGATGGAAAGTACAGAACTCAAAATAGAGGGCAGGCACGATCCGTGTATCGCGGTCAGAGCCGTCCCTGTTCTTGATGCCGCCGCGGCGCTTGTATTTACGGACTTGATACTGTAAGGTCTTACGATGGAACCAAATTTATCAGTTGTCACAGGTAAACAGTTCGAAGTATTTTGAATTAAGGAGAATGGAAGAATGGATAATTTAAATCTTGAGCATTACAGAGAGATAATTAACGGGATTGACAAAAACCTTGTTTCCGTTTTTGAACAGCGCATGGAAACCGTAAAGAAAATTGCTGATTATAAAAGGAAAAACAAAATGAAAATCCTTGATGCGGAAAGGGAAAAAAAGGTTGTGGAAAACGCCGTATCAAACCTGAATAATAAGGAACTGGAAAAATACCTGCGTTTTTTTATCGATGATTTGTTAACGCTTTGCAGGCAATACCAGATTGACAGCGCAGTGGAATATTATACCGTTTCATGCGAAGAAACAAAAACTGATTTCTTCCCGGGTTCGGCAATAGGATATTACGGGCTTCCCGGTTCGTACTGCGAAGAAGCGGCGGCCGAATATTTCGGAAAAACATTTTCAGGGAAATCGTATCAAACGTTTGATGAAGTTATATCCTCCGTGTCTTCCGGCGAGATTGATATCGGCGTGCTGCCGATTGAAAACTCGTCTACGGGAACAATTACCGAGGTTATTGATCTTATCAGGGACAATAAGGTTTATATCATAGGTGAGCATATTTTGGCAGTGCGTCATAACCTCCTGGCTTTGCCGGGAACAAAACTGTCGGATATAAAAACCATATATTCGCATGTGCAGGGGCTTGAGCAGAGTGCGCATTTTTTGAAGAAATACCCATGGGAACAAATCGTTTACAAAAGCACGGCAAACAGCGCAAAGCTCGTCAGGGATCTCGGCGACAAAACAAAAGCCGTAATTGCTTCTTCAAGATGCGCCGAAGTTTATGGTCTTGAAATTCTTGTCCCCGATATCCATTACAATAAAAACAATTATACACGGTTTATAATGGTTGGCAGGGAACTTATGGTTAATGACGCTTGCGACAAGATAAGCATTGTCATGGATATAGCGCATAAGCCAGGGGCGCTGTATAATGTGCTTCGCCTTTTTAATGAACAGAATATAAATATAATGAAGATAGAATCCAGGCCTATTATAGAAAAACCGTGGGAATACCTGTTTTTCTTCGATTTTGAAGGCAATCTCGGAAATGGGCGTGTAAAAAGCCTCATTGAATCATTGAAGAACATAAGCCATCAATTCAGGCTCCTTGGGAATTACAGGAACAGCGAAAGGAGAATTGTATGAAATTCGGATTGATAGGCGAAAAGCTTTCACACAGCTATTCACCGGAAATACACCGCGTGTTTTTTGAAATTACGGGCATAAAGGGAGAATATAAGCTTTTTGAAATTAAGAAAAATGAAATCGGTGAGTTCTTACAAAACGCCCGCCGGGATAAATTTGCCGGACTTAACGTGACAATTCCGTATAAAACCGATGTTATTCCCTTCCTTGACGATTTATCACCGGAGGCAGAAAAGATTAACGCGGTTAACACGGTTTCTTTAAAAGGACGCCTTTGCGGTTACAATACTGATTATTTCGGCCTTGATTATACATTTAAAAAATATCAAATTAACGTTAATGGAATGAGAGTGCTCACAGCAGGAAGCGGTGGAGCCGCGAAAGCGGTTGTGTCATATCTTATGGACAACGAAGCGAAAGAAATATACATTGCATCAAGAGACAATGTAAAAACAAACAAAGAATTTCCTGGAGCCGTTTCTGTTTCTTATGCCGATATAATAAAATACTGTCCTTTTGACATAATTATAAATACGACTCCGGTGGGCATGCATCCGAATACTGGAGTATCCCCGCTGTCAAAAGAACAAATCAGGGGAGCGGTATTTCTTTTTGACCTCATTTACAACCCGTCCGTGACTAAGCTTATGGAAATTGCCGGCTCGCTCGGGATACCAAATACAAACGGTTTATACATGCTTATTGCTCAAGCGGTAAAAGCCCAGGAGATTTGGAACGGGGAAGATTACGGAATTGACATTATAGACAGTATATTTAAGGAAATAATGAATATTTAATGAAACGAAACTTTCGTTGAAATACATTGTGTTTTTAAAACCAAAAGAGGTAATGCGGATGAAGCATAAAAACATTGTGTTAACCGGAATAATGGGCTGCGGTAAAACAACGATAGGGCGCATGCTTGCCGAAAAGCTGCGTATCGAATTTATCGATCTGGACCAATATATCGAAGAAAAATGGGGCAGCATAACCGAACTTTTTAAAAAAGGCGAAGATTATTTCAGGGATATAGAAAGCCAGGCCGTAATGGAGGTTTCCGAAAAGGAAGGGGTTGTGATTGCAACGGGGGGAGGCGTAGTTAAAAGAAATGAAAACATTGC
>DATCLI010000379.1:0-5199 GCA_036563955.1 Clostridia bacterium
TACTGTATATACTGCCGCACAGGCAAACCAAATATGTGTCTGAATGACAAAATTCTCGGCGTTACGATAGACGGTGTGTTCGCAGACTATTTTGTCGCCCCGGAAAAAAGCCTTGTCAAAATACCGCAGGATATGCCTGCAGATATTGCTGTTTTTGCGGAACCGGTGAACTGTGTGATGGGCGCGATGAATAAAATCAGGCTTTTGCCTGGGCAGAGTGCGCTTGTTTTGGGTGCAGGGCCTATTGGCCTTTATTTCACAATGCTGCTTAAAAGCAATGGCGCCGGTAAAATAATTGTATCGGAGCCTTCGGAAGTCCGTGCCGAATACGCAAAAAAGTGCGGCGCAGATGTCGTGATCAATCCGTATAAGGAAAACCTCATAGAAGTTGTAAAAGGTGAAACGGATGGCCTGGGTGTCGATGTAACGATTGATGCTGTCGGAGTACTTATTGCAGACACGATTGCATGTACATGCCGTGCAGGCAACATAGTACTGTTTGGGCAAAACATAGCCGTTACCGAAACGATTGGACAAAGCGATATCACGCGCAATGGACTTACGATACACGGCAGTTATATAGGTTTGTTCACATTGGTTTCTACGGTCAAACTGTTGGATGCGGGACTAATCCCTGTCGAAAAACTTATTACGCACCGGTTCCCGTTAAGCCGGTTCGATAAGGGCCTGGAGGCAATGAGAAATGGTACCGGGCTGGAAGTAATAATATATCCGGACAAAGAATAAATTGAACGATGCCCATATAGGTAAGGAATGAAACAGTATTTAAGCTGTTTAAATTCAACGTGTAATCTTAAAATGTTCGGACAAAGCTCATGAAGGCGGGTTGAAGCGAGCGCTCCCCGCCTTTTTTACAAATGCATATATTTGCCTTACCGTTTGAACAGCTATCACCTGAATGTGTGATTAATTCGCCGTTTGCGGCAATATATCCTTTCTTTAGCATCAACTAGCGGCATATCCTCTTTACAGCCCTTTGTAAGATAATCTGCTGAATACTAAACAACAGGGATTTTTAATTTTTATTGAATCGATTCCGGTAAAAAAACCTAATAAGTGATTCTATTCATCAGCCAATAAATCATATTGATGGTACCGATGGAATAGATTGCGAATACAATAATATCGGGGAAAAAGCTATTTCTCGATGCAGCAGTAATATGCGTATTTTTATCATGAAGGCTAAAAACGGGCCGAAAAAAGAACGGTTTGGACACAATATAATAGAGCGGCGGCAGATTTAATGAAAAAAATAATGACTTTCTTAACATTTTTTACATGCCGCCGAACAGAATACGCACTTTCGGACATTCATATACTACACCTGGAAAGGAAGTGTGATTATGCAGCCTGTCCGAATAGCGGCCGGTGACGGAGCCGGTGAGCTGTTGGCATATTTACAAAAAGAACTGATAAATAACGAAACAACGGGAGAAATTTTTACGGTTAATCAGGAACAGGGCGATGGGCTGATTGCCGTAGAATGCAAAAAAAAGGAAAAGCAGCACAGGAATCCTGCATTTGTTGAACAATTGTCATCTGTTCTTGCCGAATATATGATGACGGCGTACGAAGGGCTGATACTTAACCGGATTGCCAAAAAACACTATGGATATTTAAAGCCCGGTGAGAGACGGGATATTATTGGAATAGCCCAAAAAAAACTGCAGGAAAAAGACCAAAACTTTTTCGATGCCGTTATTCGAATACGAAGGAGGAATATAGTAACAAGAAGGCTTGCCGATTTTCTTAACCAAAGCGACCATATTATTCTGGAGGGATTTGTTACTTTCAGGATGCAGGAATATGTAAAGGAATTGGAAGAAATAGTGGACTGGGCGGTCAGGCAGTATCTTGTTGAAAAGGAATATCAGGAGTTTATTAAACTATTGACATATTTTGTACAAATGCAGAAGCCGAAGTTCCACTGTGTGCATGTGATTGCTGAAAGTGACTCGAGCTTTTCAATTTACGATGAAAACATGGAAAGAATATCCGAACAATGGTTTAGCGAATGGAGCGATGAAAAGCATAACGGAACGATTAAAGAAGAGGATATGCTGATAAGCTTTTTGATTTCGGCCGCGCCAAGGCAGATCATTGTCCATAATACGTCCGCCATAAATAACAAAGAGCTTTTGGAAACCATTATGCAGGTGTTTTCAGGAAGGGTAACCGCATTTCAGGACTAAATCAATAATATTTGAACGCTGTCTGAATTTCTATGTTGTTTCCGGTTATGTGAGAAGTAATTCCGCGGGGGCTGCGAAGCCACCCTCTGTTTTTTTGATATGAATCCGCAGTATAGCACAATATTTGAGAAAAACTATTGTACAATAGTTCAAAATGGAGTTTAGCTTGTAAAAAAAACGAAAAAACATGAAATTCCCTGAATATTTAGGAAAGACCTTGTACTATTAAAAAATTTTGTTGTATAATGAGAGGGGTTCTAAGAATGGAGGTATTCTATTGGCTGCAAAAGTTTTTCAATCACTTGTTTTCCGGATAAAAGAAATTCTGGAATGCGATGCAGGTATTGCAGATTCATATGGAATGGTGATTGCAAGCACAATAGCTGCGGAAATAAGCAAATATAATGAAGACGTTATAGATTTTATTAATTCCGGCGAAACGTACTTCGAAAACGACGAAATTGCGCTGATGAAGGTCGGAAACCGCAAAATCATGGATTATACCGCATATGTATACGGCAATGCCGAAAACCGCAGGAAAGCCATGGAGCTTGTATGCCTTAGCATTGAAAACGCAAGGCTTTACTATGAGGAAAAATATGACAGAAACAGTTTCATTAAGAATGTTCTTCTTGGCAATATCCTTCCGGGAGATATTTCAATCAGGGCAAAGGAATTAAGGGTAAAAGACGATACAAGAAGAATAACCTATCTGATTCGCACGGAAAAATCGAAGGATATTCACGCGTACAATATAATTCAAAGCATCTTCCCTAATGATGTCAAGGATTTCGTTGTACTGCTCGACGATCAGAATACCGTTCTTGTTAAAGAACTGAAAGAGAATGAAAATAAAGACGATATTTACCGTAAGGCGAGAATGATAATCGATACGCTTAACACGGAGCTTATGGTGAAAGCCTATATCGGCATAGGCACTGAAGTTGATCGTCTGCGTGATATAACACGTTCCTTCAAGGATGCCCAAACAGCTCTTACAATAGGAAATATATTTGAATCGGAAAAAACGATAATAGACTACAACCATTTGGGAATAGGCCGTTTGATTTATCAGCTTCCCACCACTTTATGCAAGCTGTTTTTGAATGAAATATTTAAAGATGGCGTTTATGAACATTTAGATCCGGAGACAATGATTACTATCCAGAAATTTTTTGAAAATAACCTGAATGTAAGCGAAACTTCCAGGCAGTTGTTCGTTCACAGGAATACCCTTGTTTACAGGCTGGATAAAATTCAGAAAATAACAGGAATGGATTTGCGGGTATTTGAAGACGCTATTCATTTCAAGGTAGCCATGATGGTTAAGCGCTATCTTGACGAAGTAGGAAAATAAATATTGTTCCCTTTTCCTTAATTAAAAAAATTAATGGAGATGTGTTTGGTTTGATTGAATTCAAGGCTGTAACGAAACGGTACTCGAACGGTGCTATAGGACTGCAGGATGCGTCTTTTACGATAGAGAAAGGTGAATTTGTTTTTGTAGTCGGGCCAAGCGGTTCAGGGAAATCTACTCTTCTAAAGCTGATGATGCATGAAGAAGTTCCAACCGAAGGTGAAGTATATGTAAATGGGTTCAGCATACACAATATGCGGCGTTCGGAGATTCCGTACCTTAGGCGCGGCCTTGGGGCCGTATTTCAGGATTTCCGTCTGCTGCCGAACAAAACGGTTTATGATAATGTTGCTTTTGCAATGCAGATTGTGGAGGCGCAGCCAAAAGAAATACGCAGACAGGTTCCTGTTGCGCTTGCGCTCGTCGGGTTAAGCAAAAAAGCGAAAGCATACCCTGATCAGCTTTCGGGCGGCGAACAGCAGCGGGTATCTTTTGCGAGGGCGCTTGTAAACAATCCGTCAATTTTACTTGCCGATGAACCTACGGGCAATCTCGATCCCGCTATAAGCCGTGAAATAATGTTTCTTTTGGATGAGATAAATCAAAGGGGCACAACGGTTATTGTAGCAACGCATGAAAAAAGCATTGTGGATGAAATGGAAAAAAGGGTTATTTCTTTGGATTGCGGTCGGATCACCCATGATGTTCAAAAGGGGAATTATACAAATGAAGCTTAGAACTATAAAATACATGGTTCGTGAAGGGTTTTCCAATACATACAAGAATCTATTGATGACTCTTGCTTCGCTGATGATGGTAATTTCGTCTCTTTTAATATTCGGAATATTTCTTATGGTTACAGCAATTTTATCATATAATCTGAGACAGATGGAAAAGCAAACTGCCGAGATAGTAATATGGCTGGATAAGGATATTGCTCCTCTTGAAGCCAATGATATAGAATTGAGACTTAAAAATGATGAACGTGTGCTGATATGTGATAGAATAACAAAAGAGCAGGCATTTGCCGAGCTGAATGAAGCGCTGGAAGACCCGTCATTATTGGAGGGTTATAATCCCGATTTTCTAAGCGAGTCCTTCAGGCTCCGCCTGAAGGATGTTAAGCGGATCGAAGAATTTACAGAAGAGATTTCTAATCTTGACGGAGTTGAAGATATTGATTTTCCGAAAGATTTTCTTGAAAAGCTGACGATAATTCTAAAATGGATTAATGCGGGCAGCATGTTTGTCCTTGCCCTGCTGCTTATTATTTCCGTTTCGATAATTTCAAACACGATAAAGCTTACAGTTTACGCGAGGCGTAAAGAAATCGGAATAATGAAATATATCGGCGCGACCGATTGGTTCATCCGCTGGCCATTTATAATTGAAGGCATTATTATTGGCCTCGCAGGATCTGTTATTTCGTTTGTAATAACGAGTTATCTGTATAACGCGCTGGAATCTTATGTCAGCTCCGAAGCGGTTATATCGGGGATGAGCCTTATACGCATGGTTCCGCTTAAAGATATAGGCGGACAGATCCTTTTTATTTACATTATTATCGGTGTTGTAATGGGTGTGGTAGGAAGTATAATTTCTGTACGAAAACACTTGAATGTATAGTGC
>DATCLI010000380.1:0-2973 GCA_036563955.1 Clostridia bacterium
TTGCTCTGTTCATTATTCTACCAACCATTGCGGCAACCCTCCCATGATATGGTGATTATTCAGAATCTTTTTTATTTTTTGATACTTCCAAAAAAAATATTCTGATTATCCGGACAAATCATTTTTTCACGCACAAAATCCCGTAAAAAAGACCCGTAAAAGGGAGTTCAATTCAGGGATTTATGAAAAAAGTAAATTTTGATCGGCTCTCTTCAAGCGGGCGGTTCGAATGCAAAGACAAAGATAAGAGCTTAATCACACGTTTTTTACAAACACATCATGTATTAAATATTATAAAACAAGCTTGCCTTGCCTCTGTAAGATATTATCCGGGGATATGCGATTCTGTTTACAAAAAAGAAATGAAGCGGAAGGAGGGGTTTAATTGATTATAGAATACCATGTTCATTTAGAAGAAGGACCCTATTCGGCAAATTGGATTAGCCGAACTGTAAATGCTTTGGAATTCTTCATGAAGGATAAAACCTATTCTTATAAGTGGATGCGATCATTACCGGCTAACTTAAATAAAAGAATAAAAGGAGGGGATTATTCCGAGTATTGGCTTGATTTATACTTGAAACGGGCAAAGCAGACCGATTTGAATAATGTGAATATTCAACTATTTGCAATATCATTAACGGCTTGAATGCCGTACTAAATATTTACAATAAGCAAGGCAGGAAAGTATGGATTTTTCCTGCCTTTAATTTAAAAAAGTTAAAAGATTAAAATCTGCCCGCTTGAAGCCTGAACTAAACCGACATTCTTTACGGTAAATGTGAAATTCTCTCCGTCGTAATCAACATATACCGAACAACCGGTTGTCAGCTCGCCCATAAGGAATCTTTCAGCCAATTCGTCTTCAATATAATGCTGAATTTTTTTCCTCAGCGGCCTTGCCCCGTATTTTTCACTGTATCCTTTTGCAACAAGAGCATCCTTTGCCTTCTGGTCAAAGGAAATGTCTATACCTTTATCGAGTGTGTTTTGTTTTACTTCATTAAGCATCATATCGACAATGCTTCCCAGTTGTTCTTTGGTTAAAGGTTCAAAAACAATTATTTCATCAACCCTGTTCAAAAATTCAGGTCTGAAGGTCTCCTTAACAGCATCCATTACATGCTTTTCAACCGAAATCTTTACATCCTGGTTAAACCCTATGCCATATCCGCGGTTGCTTGTTCCGGCATTTGACGTCATAATTATTATTGTATTCTCAAATCCGACCGTTCTTCCCTGGCTATCAGTTAAGCGGCCGTCTTCCATAATCTGCAAAAGCATATTGAATACATCGGGATGGGCTTTTTCAATTTCATCAAGCAATATAACCGAATAAGGTTTTCTGCGGACTTTTTCGGTAAGCTGCCCGCCCTGATCATAACCAATATATCCGGGAGGCGCCCCGATTAGTTTAGATACCGTATGCTTTTCCATATACTCGGACATATCGAGACGTATCATTGCGTCTACGCTGCCGAAAAGCTCTTCGGCCAATGCTCTTGCAAGCTCGGTTTTGCCCACTCCTGTCGGACCTACAAAGATAAAAGAGCTCGGCTTAAGTTTCTTCCTGAAGTCGGACCGGTTCCGTCTGATTGCCCTCGAAACGCTTTCTACGGCTTTATCCTGCCCGACAACTCTTAAATGCAAACGCTGTTCGAGGGACATAAGCTTTTTTGCTTCCTCTTCGGTAATGCGGCCCACAGGGATCTTTGTCCAGGATTCTATAACATGCGCTATGTCCTCTACCGTGACATCCATTGTTCCATATTGGGCCGACAGTTCATTTACTTTTTGAATGAGCCTGCATTCTTCCATTTTGTAATCTGCCGCTTTCTTATAATCATCATTCAGGGCGGCCAATTCTTTTGCTTCCTGAACTTTTTTCAATTCCTGCTTTAATGACTCAAGTTCCAATAAGCCCAGATTCTTCAAATTTACTCTTGAACCGGCCTCATCAATAACATCAATGGCCTTGTCGGGAAGAAAGCGATCATGAATATACCTTGCGGACAATTTAACCGCTGCCTCAACCACTTCATCGGATATTCTAACCTGGTGATAATCCTCATAATAATTCTTTATGCCTTTCATTATTTCGATAGATTCTTCTATTGTAGGCTCATCAATCATTACAGGCTGGAACCTTCTCTCAAGCGCCGAATCCTTTTCAATATGCTTTCTGTATTCATCAAGCGTAGTTGCCCCAATTATCTGAACTTCACCTCTCGACAACGCAGGCTTCAGTATATTGGCGGCATTCATTGCCCCTCCTTCGGCGTCTCCGGCCCCGACTATGTTATGAAGCTCATCGATTACAAGTATGATATTGCCGCTTTCCTTTGCTTCCCGTAAAATAGATTTCATTCTGGCTTCAAACTGACCTCTGAATTGAGTGCCTGCAACAATTGCGGCAAGATCCAGAAGGTAAATCTCCGCAGAAAAAAGCTTAGCCGGTACCTGCCGGTTTACGATTCGAACGGCAAGCACTTCCGCAATTGCTGTTTTACCAACACCGGGCTCTCCAATTAATACAGGATTATTTTTAGCCCTGCGGTTAAGAATCTGCACAATACGTTCTATTTCCTTGTCTCGGCCGACTATTTTGTCTATTTCGCCTTTCGCCGCTCTTTCAGTCAGGTTAATTCCATACATGTCAAGAAATTTTCTCTTCGCTGCCTGTTTTCTTGCTTTAACCCGGACGCCGTCATAATTTTGCGAAGAGGCATTGTCATTTTGAGTATCAGCTGATTTTTCGCCGGCGTTTGACTGCGTCAGCGATCTGAGCAATTGATTCCCGGCATTTTCTTCATCCGGAAAAGCATCCGCTAAGCTGTCAATATCCATATTTTCGAAAATATTCAACATCTGATTATTCAGATTGTCAATATCCTGCTGTGTCATTCCCGTCTGCTTTATAAGCTGATTAAGGGGGGCAATCCCCTGTTTTTGCGCGCAAGGTATGCATAAGCC
>DATCLI010000381.1:0-4235 GCA_036563955.1 Clostridia bacterium
CCTCCAATCAGCCATATACCTGCCCTGGTATGCTGATGCTAGTATTTTTCTCAAAAAACGAATAAATTAAATATGTTCCGCAAAAAACATACCTTCGTTTAATTCAAAATATGAAAAGCACTAATGGCAATACTTCTCTGAAAGTCTCTACCTCGTTATATTAGCACACTTGCCGGTAAAACACAATGTTGTTTTCTGCTTTAACATTTTGCGATGTTACATACTTTATGGCATTCGCGATGTTATATACTTTAAGTTCCGCTGTACAATATATTGCTAGTACGTATTAAAGCTTGTCACTATATATTGTACAGCGGATTTTTATTAAGGTTACATCGCAAATGCCTTACTTTAAGTTCCGCTGTACAATATATTGCAGGTATGCATGAAAACTTGTCATTATATATTGTACGGTTGATTTTTATTAAGGTTGCATCGTAAAAACCTAGCCTGATGTTTCCGCTGTGATTTTTCTTTACTGCTGATATCACTATATTTCCTCAATCACACAAACATCGGGCAGGTTCCTGTATTTTCCGGCATAATCAAGCCCGTAGCCTACAACAAACTTATCCGGTATTTCAATACCCTGATAATCCACTTTAATGTCAACTTTTCTGCGTTCGGGCTTATCCAGTATCGCAGCAATCTTGACACTTGCGCATCCTTTCGTGCTGAACAGTTCTTTAAGGTACTTCAAAGTCAGTCCGGTATCTATAATGTCTTCCACAATAAGGACATGTTTTCCGCCGACATCGGTATCCACATCTTTGATGATTTTTACTACTCCCGTTGATTGTGTAGTATTTCCGTAGCTGGACACCGATATAAAATCAATAGCCACATTCATTTCGATCTTTCTTGCCAGATCCGACAGAAAAATAAAACCGCCTTTCAGAACTCCTACAAGAACAAGTTCTTTACCGGCATAATCTCTTGTAATAGCATCGGCAAGCTCTTTAGTCTTCTTTTCAAGCTGTTCTTTTGTAACTAAAACATTAATCTTCATTCCCGTTCCCCCTATTTTTTGTTGCTGTTATACTCGGTAATCTCAGCATACAATATGTTTTTTGTAAATTTAGTTACTTTGTATTTTTCTGAAGTCCTTAAACCGACAATCCATATTATTTCCTTTCCCTCAGCAATCAAAAGCATTTCGTCTCTTTTTTGCTGCGGAACTTTCTGATCTATGAAAAAATCCTTCAGCTTCTTTTTGCCCGGTCCGCCGTAAGGAGCGAAAACATCGCCGGGCAACCGGTACCTTATATTTATTCCCTCTGTAACAGCGTCATAATCAAATAACTGTATAAGACTTTTCTCTCTGCGTTTTTCAATTCTTCCGAAACTTTTTTCATACTCATCCGCCTGATAAACACGGAATTTGGCTGAAATTTCCCACTCCTTCAGTGAAATGTCGGACGGTACCTGAATTTTTATAAAAAAAGGAGCTGCCGTCTTGCTCTCTTTTTTCTTCATAACATAAACCCGGTCATACTCGGCTTTGAAAATGATCCCGAAAGGAAAGTCAATTGTTTTATTTTTTCCTTTTTTCGCCGCCAGCTCAAGTGCCGTTTTCACATGCTTTGATTCAAGGCCTTTCCGGCTTCCCGTAACAGCTCCCCATGCGATTCGTATAATCCTTCCGCTTATTGCACAATCGAGCCCGGCGAGTTTACTGCGATCCAATTCAACACAATGTTCCGACTTTGAAATCATGATTGATTTGTAATTTTTTTCCGCCAATCTCTCCAGGAAATCCCTGTCGGCTTTAAGAATATCAGCAGTACGAACAAGGGACTGTGCAAGAGAAATACCTGTTTGCCTTTCTACCTCCGGGAATATGCGGTTGCGGATCGCGTTTCTTATATACACATTGCTAAAGTTGCTGCTGTCAGTGCGATACTTGAGATTATTTTGTGAAAGATATTCGTATATTTCTTTTTTTTCGGTATTTAACAGCGGCCGTATTATATAACCCTGTACCGCTTCCATGCCGCAAATGCCATTAAGACCGCTTCCGCGAAGCAGGTTCAGAAAAATGGTTTCAGCCTGATCTTCTTTGTGGTGAGCAACTGCAATATACTGAGCGTCAAGCTCATTTCTTACATCATGGAACAAATCATAGCGCAGAATTCGCCCGGCTTCTTCCAAAGAGCATCTTTTTTCTCTTGAATAAGCTTTTACGTCCCTGCGGTATATTCTAAGGGGAATACCCAATTGTTCGCAAATGTTTTGAACAAATTTCTCATCCTGCATTGATTCTTCAGCACGCAGCATATGATTCATGTGGACCGCAGCGACTGAAAACCCGTTAATCCTTCCTAAAGAATATAAAACATGAAGCAGGCACACGGAGTCGGCTCCGCCGGATACTCCGGTAAGCACAAGAGATCCGGATTTTAAGACATTATTCTCTGCCGCCCATGAATTAACTTTTTCCAAAAGTATATTTTTCATTATTTTATACACCCGTATATACAAGAAAGAGGAAGAATTTCTCTCACATATTATAAGTCCGATCAGTATGCTTTTTCAAGGTTTCTAAATTTCGTATACTGCGGAATCCATTGAAGCTCAACCGTACCTATTGAACCATTCCTATGTTTTGCTATTATAACCTCGGTTATGTTTTTCTTCTCGCTGTCTTCGTTATAATAATCGTCCCGGTAAAGGAATATGACCAGATCGGCATCCTGTTCGATTGCACCCGATTCTCTTAGATCGGACAAAATAGGCCTGTGATTTGCGGTTCTTAAATCAGGCGCACGGCTTAGCTGAGACAGCGCAATAACCGGAACTTCAAGCTCTTTTGCCATTATTTTCAGTGACCGCGATATTTCCGATATTTCCTGCTGCCTGTTTTCAGTACGCCTTCTGCCCTGCATGAGCTGCAGATAATCAATGATAATAAGCCCTAAGCCTCTTCTCATTTTCAGCCGCCGGCATTTTGACATGATTTCCATCACGCTTATTGCCGCATTATCATCTATATATATAGGGGCTTTCGATAAAACTCCGAGTGCATTGGCAAGCTCTTTCCAATCCTCATCCTCAAGGTTGCCCTTCCTCATTTTTTCCATATCAATTAAAACTTCAGATGAAATTATACGGCTAACCAATTGTTCCTTGCTCATTTCAAGGCTGAAAACAGCAACCGGTACTTGCTTCTGAACTGCCGCATAAGCGGCCGTGTTCAATGCAAACGAAGTCTTCCCCATTGACGGCCTTGCTGCTACAAGAATCAAATCCGATTTCTGGAACCCTGCCGTCTTTCTGTCAAGATCGTAAAAACCACTTGGGATACCGGTAAACTCACCGGCACGATTGTATAATTCCTCAAGACGGGAAAAAGTAATGTCAAGAACATCGCTTATCGGAAGCAAGCCCGTTTGATTTCTGCCCTGTACAATATCGTATATGTATTTCTCGGCATCGTTTAAAACATCAATGGCGTCTTCCGTCTCTTCATAACTTTTTTTTTGTATTTGAGTGGCGGCATAAATAAGTTTTCTTAACAGTGACTTGTCTTCAATTATTTCGGTATAATGCATGGCGTTTGCCGTAGTAGGAACTGCTGTTGCCAGATTGGAAAGGTATTCATAATCTCCGACTTTTTTCAGTGTTCCTCTTTTTGTCAGCTGTTCCGAAACAGTTATAAGATCTACAGGTTTGTTCTGTTCATACAAATCAAGTATGGCCTCGTATATTTCCTTATGCTGTTCCAAATAGAAATCTTCACTTTTTAAAACCCCGGTTATATCCGGCAGTAAATCCCTGTCCAACAGGAGAGAGCCAAGTACCGACTGTTCCGCTTCAGTGCTGTGCGGCGGTACCTTTTCCAGAATGCCCAAATCCATTAATGACACCCCTAATTTTTATTCTTTCCCCGGAAAACTTAAAACAGTTTTTGGAACCTTCAATATAATTCATATTATATCATGAATTTATTCAGCGGGCATCGGTTGAATAAATTCATGATGCAATGTTCTCGGGTACCCGTTCGAAATCTATGATTTCGGTAACGGGTGAGGTTATTTCATCATGTATTCATACAGTTAAACATCAAACGAATAAATTCATGATGCAATGTTCTAGGGTACCCGTTCGAAATCTATGATTTCGGTAACGGGTGAGGTTATTTCATCATGTATTCATACAGTCAAACATCAGACGAATAAATTCATGATGCAATGTTCTCGGGTACCCGTTCGAAATCTATGATTTCGGTAACGGGT
>DATCLI010000382.1:0-3415 GCA_036563955.1 Clostridia bacterium
TTGTTGAGGCGTAAAAAAGGGATTATAAATGTTTTAAAAATATTAATTTATTATATCTTGAAATTGTTTACAATTTTTTGAAGATCGGATGCAAGGTTATTAAGAATGTTGGTAGTCGAAAAAACTTCTTCAATGCCTGCGCTCATTTCTTCGACCGATGCGGCGACATCCTGCGTCTTCGCCGCAGAAGTCCTGGTAATGCTGACGATGTTGTCGCCAACCTGCTTGATATCCATAATTGCGTCATTGATAAGCTCTACTTCGGAACAGATTTCATTGATTTGCTGATCAACGCGATCTATTGCGCTGCTGATCTTTTCGAAAGCTTCTCCCGCGTTATTTGTTATATCTATGCCCGCTTTTATCTCATGTATGCTTCTTTCCATGCTTTCCGCCATTTTTTCGCTTTGGGCTTTTATACTTCCGATAATTGAATTAATTTTTCCTGCCGAAGCACTTGACTGTTCAGCAAGCTTTCTAACCTCTTCGGCCACAACGGCAAAGCCCTTGCCCTGCTCCCCGGCTCTTGCCGCTTCAATAGCCGCATTAAGCGAGAGCAGGTTCGTCTGATCTGCTATGGATGTAATATCAGCAATTATCTGTCCAATCTCCTTTGATTTGTTTATGAATTCTTCCAGGATATATGCCGACTGCTCGATAGTTGAATTTATACTGTTCATCTGACTTATGACTTCCGTTATTGACCTTTCCCCTTCGCTCGCAGCTTTTTGGGCCTCATCCGAGGAATATTTCGCATTACCGGTCTTGTCCGTTATATTTCTTACCATATTGTACATTCCGTCAATCGTTGAAGCAGTTTTTTCGGTAAGAGCCACCTGGCTTTGCGAACCGTCTGCGATTTCCTGTATCGATATATTTATTTGCTCGCTTGCGGCTGAGCTGTCAGAAGTGCTCTGATTTAACTGGTCCGAAACCTGCAGCACCTGTTTGCTGCCCGCACTGACTTTTGAAATCATTTCTTTGAGGTTTTCAACCATTTTATTGAATGATGCGCTTAAAGCCTTAAGCTCATCATTTGAACGAACTATTACCTTTTCAGCAGTCAGATCCCCGCAGGCAACCCTGTCGGCCTGCATGGCAATCCTGCTCAATGTCCCGGAGATTCCCGATGCCATGAGCGACCCAATCAGCATGCACACTCCCAATACCGTAAACAGGATTACTATAGTTAACGTAATAATTTTTGAAGTGGTTCTTTCCAACTCCTGCCTTATTGATTTGCTGTATTCAATCTCACTGGAAATGATCTCTTTTATGTTGGAATCAATAAATCCCAGGACCTTTTTTGCATAGTCCATTATTTCGATGCGTTCCGCGGTTTCCATGCCTGAATTGATGTCAGTCGCCTGTTCACAGTTCTCCAGGTATGTTTCCATAAAGCTTTTCAAAGCCGATACTGATTGACTTGAAGATGGTCCTGCCAATCCGCTCTCAAGTTTTTGGACCGATGCCTTAAGGGCCTGGATCTTTTCGTTATAAATGGCTCTCAATTCCTCTTTTTTGAGGTCTATCATGAGATTCCTTGCATCAGTATGAACTTCGGTCGATAAAGCAATGATATTGTTTGCAACAGTTATATTCTCAAGGACATTATCATACCTTTCGATAGGTTCCATGTAACTGAAAAGGGGATACAAACTTGTGCAGCCCGCGGCAATAACTGCAGCTGCAAAGCTCACAAGGATCTTCGATTTGATGCTTCCGCCCGATTTTGATTTAAATATATCAAATAATCGTTTATTGGCTCCAATCATATTTGACCTACCTCCGGTACATAACGTTCCTTGTTTTTTGACTGTACAACAGAGCAGGAATACCATGAGCGGTTACAAAACATGAACTCCTCCTGCAAACATTTGTCTGCAGGAGGAGCATGAATAATCCATTAATAAACAGTTTTCCATTCGGCTATGTTTGAAGCGTCAAATTTGAACGGGTCGCCTAACATGATTTCTGTTCCGTCGCCGACCTGGATGACTTCCCTTTCGCCGAGCTTTCCGGCTGTGAATTTTTCTCCGGCTTTGCCTGTAATAGTTCCTTTAACAAGCGCATCTGCGGCTGCTCCGGCAAGATATCCCAAATCAATCGGATTCCACAGATACATCCACGGGCAGACGCCGCTTTCGATATATTCCGCCATTTCGCTTGGCAATCCCAGGCCCGTGAGATAAACCTTTCCTTTAAGTCCCTTGTCTGTCAGAACCTTGCCCGCGGCAGCTATACCAACAGTTGTCGGAGCTATAATGCATTTAAGATCGGGATAAGTCTTAAGAAGACCTTCTGTTTCGGAAACGCTCTTATCCCTGAGATCGTCACCGTATGCAACCTTAACCAGTTCTACATTCGCATATTTAGGATCTTTGAGCTCCTCTTTCATCCACTCAATCCATGTATTCTGGTTTGTTGCCTGCGAGGTTGCACTAAGAACGGCTATCTGGCCTGAGCCGCCTATCATTTCATAAGCAGCCTGAACCTGGACGCGCCCTATTCTTTCAGGATCCGCCTGCTGGATATGAACCATACGGCTTTGCGCATTAACGGCAGAATCCAGGGAAAGAACTTTTATACCGGCATCCATAGCCTTTTTCAGCGCAGGCTGCAGAGCATCGGGATCATTTGCCGAGACTGCAATAGCGCTGACCTTCTGAGCAATAAGTTCTTCAATCATTTGTATCTGAGCTTCGGCGGTAGGCTGATCGGGAGCCTTAATTATTACTTCATTTCCGGTTTCCTCAACAGCAGTTTTAAACCCTTCCGCCATTTTTTCCATAAACGGGTTGCCTGTGTTTTTGACAATAATGGCAATTTTCGCTTTCTGAGCCGGTTGATCAGACTTAGAAGGCGTGGTCGTACCCGATGTTGAACCTGCAGGTGCTTTTGTTCCTGTAGTAGTACATCCTGTGAGCATGGAAGCAGCGAGCACAATCACAAGAGCAATCAATAATAGTTTCTTTCTTTTCATTACTATTGACCTCCTTAAAAAATTATTATTTTATAAAGCAGTCAGCCTGCTTTATATCAAAGTAAGCAGATTAACTAAGCCAATACTTTCTGCTGCTTTTTACTCTTTAGTTTAAATTGAGAGATAAGTATAGCACCGATCAGCAACGTGCCGATTATTATCAGAAGCGCCTGTGATGGAACATTTACAAGGCCAAGCCCGTACCTGAGGAATCCTATGATAAATATAGCCAGTATTGTGCCGCCTATTCTTCCCTTACCCCCCGCCGTACTTACACCTCCTAAAACGACCATGGCGATAACGTCCAATTCATAACCTATAGCTACGTTCGGCCTTGTGCTTCCCATTCGGGATGTAAGAAACAAGGCAGTTACAGACGCCATTAACCCTGTCATCGTGAAAATAGTTGTTTTTATTTTATCAACCTTGATA
>DATCLI010000383.1:0-7431 GCA_036563955.1 Clostridia bacterium
ACCTATGGCAGTGTATCCGAACGCAGCGCGCATTCTTGTCATTGGAGCCGGCGACGGGGGCACTGTCAGGGAATTAACACGTTATAAGTCCATAGAACATATTGACCTTGCTGAGATTGATGAACAGGTAATAAAAGTATGCAAAAAATACCTTCCAGGCGTAGCATGCGCTTTTAATGATGAACGGCTGAATATTCATTACCAGGACGGCCTGAAATATATTCGTTATTGTAAAAATGAATATGACCTTATTATTGTTGATTCAACCGATCCGTTCGGAGTTGGCGAAGACCTGTTTACAAAGGAGTTTTACGGGTACTGTTTTAAAGCGTTAAAAGATGACGGGATTATGGTAAACCAGCACGAAAGCCCCTTTTATCACGCTGATGCCGTTGCCATGCAGCGTGCCCATAAACGCATATTCGAATCTTTTCCGATAAGCCTCTTATACCAGGCACATATTCCAACTTATCCTTCGGGGCATTGGCTGTTCGGATTTGCTTCAAAAAAGTACCATCCGGTCATGGATTTCGATTCTGCGAAATGGGAGAGCTTTGGTATAAAAACAAAATACTACAACAAGGAACTGCATATAGGTTCTTTTGCTCTGCCCAACTACGTGAAGGAGATGCTCGCCGATGTTGAGTAAAACTTATAAAAGCCTTCGGATATGAGGACTTCAAGAATAGGTTATCCTGAATATTATGTTTGCACAGTAAAATGCAAGGCATTTGCGATGTAACCTTAATATAAATCTGCTGTACAATATATAGTGACAAGCTTTAATACGTACTAGCAATATATTGTACAGCGGAACTCAAAGTACATAACATCGCAAATGCCATAATGCAGAAATAGATTGTCTAAACAGGCATGAAAAGGTATAATAAAGAAGCTATTTACTTTTTTTTCAAGGGGGGCTATGCCATGTTCAAGAGAGAGTACATAACTATCCCTAACATTCTTTCAGTATCCAGAATAGTACTTCTGCCGGTTTTGTTCATTTTTATCTCACTCAAGATGTATCTGACTTTTACAGTTTCATATGCTATATTAGGCATGACCGATATGTTTGATGGCATGATTGCAAGAAAATTTAACATGAAAACAGAAATAGGAAAACAACTGGATTCCGTTGCCGACCTGTTTTTCTTTCTCTCATCTGCTTATTTCATCCACGTCTTATACACCGAATATCTGCATCCGAATTTAACGTTGTTATTTATATTCCTTGGTATTTTATTTTTATCCTTTATAATTTCATATATCTGCTGCGGCAAAATCATATTAATGCATACTTTTTTGGCAAAATTGTGTGCTGTTTTGGTATATTTCCTGGTTATAAGCTCATATTTTTTTAATACAACATTTTTTATAACCTTTATTATTTGCGCTTATATCGTTACATTTACTGAGGAAATACTGATGTATATCATGTTTGGAAATATAGATCCCGATACGTTGTCCATTTTCAGCTTGCTGAAAACAGCAAGGAAATAAATTAATCATAACCTTGTATTTTTTAAACAACCATGAAATATTGACAACAAACTTGATATTTGGTAATCTAAAAAAAATTATTTGTCCTGTGGGACATAAAACAAATAACATTTAAATGTGATGAAGGGAAATAAACACCGGCAATTCGTGCTTCAGAGAGCTGTTGTACGCTGCGAAACAGTGCACAATCCGGCAGTGAGCTCGTCCCTTAGCAGTCATGCTGAACGCCTGCCAAGTAGGCATGATCGGATACCCCCGTTACAGGGAAGAAATCCTTTATGGTTTCACCGAGCGGGTATTTGTATACCAAGAAGAGTGGTACCACGGAAGCAGCAGGCTTTCGTCTCTTCCAGTAATGGAAACAGACGAGGCCTTTTTTATACCAATTTCCATTGCATTATTTTATTATATTCATATTGAACAGGAGGGTAATATGAAAATAGCGTTTTCAACTCTCGGATGCCCTGATTTCAGTTGGGCCGACATATATTCAATGGCTAAGGATCTCGGATTTGACGGTATCGAAATCCGCGGCCTCGGCGATGACATTTTTGCCGTGAATGCGCAGCCTTTTACGGAAAATCAACTTCCGCAGACTATAAAAAAGCTTAAAGAGCTTCGAATTGAAATTCCCTGCTTTTCTTCGGGATGCTGCCTTAAATTTGCCGACAGGGAAAAAGAAAACCTTCAGGAAATTGAACAATACATTCTCCTTGCGTCACGGTTCGGAACCCCATTTGTCCGCGTTCTCGGCGATCTCGAGCCGCAGCCGAAAGGCGACGTGGATGATGAAACGGTTTTCAGAACACTGATGAAGGTGGTTCCCATTGCTGAGCAGCATGGGGTTACGCTGCTCATTGAAACGAACGGGGTGTATTCGGATACGGCAAGGCTGAAAAATCTGCTTGACCGGATACCCAGCGACGCTGTCGCCGCTCTTTGGGATATACACCACCCTTACCGCTACGCCGGCGAAACTCCCGGTAAAACCGTCCAGAATCTCGGAGCGTATATCCGTTATATCCATGTAAAAGACTCCGTTGTCATCGACGGGGCAACGCAATACAGAATGATGGGTGAAGGCGACCTCCCGATACACGAAATGATAATGGCTTTAAATTCAATAAATTATGACGGGTATATCTCCCTTGAATGGGTTAAACGCTGGGCTTCGGACCTTAGTGACGCGGGAATAGTATTTCCGCATTATGTGCATTACATAAGCCGGTATATTGAAAGAAAGCCTGAAAAAAGCCGACTGTATGACAATAAGACAAAGACAGGCAAATATATATGGGAAAAAGACACGCTTATAGATCTTACCTTCCCGCAGGTACTTGACCGTGTTGTCAGCGAGTTTCCCGATCAATACGCATTCCGCTATACAACTCTCGATTATACGAGAACCTATTCGGAATTCAGGGACGATGTCGACACTTTCGCCCGTTCGCTTATAGCTTTGGGCGTAAAACCGGGCGATCACGTCGCTATATGGGCAACAAACGTACCGCAGTGGTTTATTACCTTTTGGTCTTCCATTAAAATCGGGGCTGTTCTCGTTACCGTAAACACAGCATACAAGATTTATGAGGCGGAATACCTTCTGCGCCAGTCGGATACGCATACCCTTGTCATGATTGACGGATATAAAGATTCGGATTATGTGAGCATAATCAGAGAGCTCTGCCCCGAACTTGAAACCGCTGTTCCGGGAGAACCTTTGCATATGAAACGTCTGCCATTTCTTAGAAACATAATAACCGTGGGCTGCAAGGTAAAAGGATGTCTGACCTGGGATGAAGCAACAGCGTTGGCTGAAAAAGTTCCTCTTTATGAAGTGTATAACCGGGCAAACGCGATGAAAGTTCATGACGTATGCAACATGCAGTATACGTCCGGTACCACCGGTTTCCCCAAGGGAGTCATGCTTACCCATTATAATGTTGTAAATAACGGTAAAACAATCGGGGACTGCATGGACCTTTCCACTGCCGACAGAATGCTGATCCATGTTCCCATGTTTCACTGCTTCGGGATGGTGCTTGCAATGACAGCAGCGATGACTCACGCGACAACGATGTCTCCTCTCCCTTATTTCTCTCCGAAAAATTCTTTAGCATGTATAAGCAAAGAGAAAATAACATGCTGCCACGGTGTCCCGACAATGTTTATTGCGATGCTTTAGCATGAGGACTTTTCAAAAACCGATTTTTCGCATATGAGAACGGGTATCATGGCGGGCAGTCCATGTCCGGTAAAAGTTATGCAGGATGTCGTTGATAAAATGAACATGAAAGAGATTACGATTGTATTCGGACAGACCGAATCTTCGCCCGGCTGTACGCAAAGCCGCGCTGACGATCCTTTGGAAGTTCGCGTAAACACCGTTGGAAAACCTCTGCCCGGAGTAGAATGTAAAATAGTTGACCCCCAAACAGGAGAAGATCTTCCTGATAATACCGACGGGGAATTTGTCGCAAGAGGCTATAATATAATGAAAGGATACTACAAAATGCCCGAAGCCACGGCCGCTGTTATCGATAAGGACGGCTGGCTCCATACCGGCGATCTTGCGCGAAGGGATTCGAACGGGAATTACAAAATAACCGGACGCATAAAGGATATGATTATCCGCGGCGGCGAAAACATATACCCGAAAGAAATAGAGGACTTCATCTATACGCACCCGAAAGTCAGGGATGTGCAGGTCATTGGTGTTCCCGACAAGCAGTACGGCGAGGAAATAATGGCGTGCGTGATACTTAAGGACGGGGAATCAATGACGGCTGAAGAGCTCAGAGATTTTGTGCGGTCTCACATGGCAAAACACAAGACACCGCGGTATGTCGATTTTGTTACCGAGTTTCCAATGAATGCCGCAGGAAAAATCCTTAAATACAAAATGCGTGAATCCGCTGTTGAAAAGCTAAAACTTGAAGGGGAAAAAATGGTGACGGCCTAATGATTAAAAACGCGTAATTTTGAGAGTGAAATATACACCCCCGCCGCTTATAGAAGCGTGCGGGGGATCATTTTTAATCTCCGCCATAAAATTTTTCGGTAAATTCTTTTGTTATTTTATCGAGCATGCCTTTTTCTTCCGCTAAGTTAAATATTGTATAACGCGGCTTCAGTTTATATGCCTCATACATGCTTCTAACAAATAATTCCCTGCTGATTCCGAGCTCAAACGGGCTGCAGCAAGCCCCAAGCTTCTTCAATAAACCGATTATCATATTCGTATCCAATTTTTGCAGCCCATCCGGCAGAAAAGGCGCCATATATTCATACACATATGATGCAATCACAGTACCGACAGCTACCGAATTACCGTGGAGGGGATGCTCGACATTTCTCGATATAGCATCCATATCCCAGTAATGCGCAAAATTATGTTCCGCCCCGGATGCGGGCCTTGAATCCCCATGCAGTCCTATTGCAACACCCGAAAGAACCAGGGCGTCCATAACAAAGCCGACAGCCTGCTCGTCTCTTTTTAAAAATCTGTCTACGTTTGATATGCACTTTTCCAGTGCATTCTCTATAAGCTTTGCGCAGGTCGTGCAGTAAAGCTCGTCATTAATTATTCTCGAAAGGTTCCAATCATTAAGAGCAACAAGTTTTCCCATAATATCTCCAAACCCTGCCCTAAGCATGTCAATCGGAGCATTCTTCAGAACCGCTAAGTCTGCAATAATAGCCAGCGGATATTTTCCTGGCAGTGTCTTTTTCACGCCGTTTACGATAATAGGAGATACAACCGATGCATAGCCATCCATTGACGGCGCAGTTGCCACAATTATATACGGTTTTCCGGTTTTATGGCATACATGCTTGCATATATCATTTATCACTCCCGAACCGACTGCAAGAACAAGGGACGTTTCAGTTTCAATTTCGGTAAGGAGTAGCCCCAGAGCTTTCTCGTCCGGAACAAGCTGGCGCTTGGTTTTAAAAACAAATGTCCTTAAATTGAATCCGTTACCGGCCAGCATCTTCTCAACATACGAACCATACACCACGTAAGTATTTGTATCGGCCACCAGCAGTATTTCTTTATCTTTGAACTGCGACACGGACTTTAAAATTTCTTCAGATACGCCTTTATTATCAATATAGATTTTTCCGATATCGACCGCGTGTTTTCTTCCGCAGTCACAGTCAAACGATATACCTGCCATTTCGCTGATGCTATTCATTTCAGTTATCTTTTTCATAATAATCCCCCGGTATTTAAAGATTCAGCGACGTTAACACATCCAGATGCAACGGCTAAAATTTAACAACATGAATAGCATATCAGATAAACAGGCGTAGATCAATTCGACATATTTTTCTTAAAGAGGTTTCTTTCGTCAATTGGTATATACTGTCTGTGCGGCGCAATACTTTTGTACGCGGGCCTGATTATTTTCCCATTGTTGACAAGCTCTTCTATACGGTGGGCGCACCAACCAACTACTCTTGAGACTGCAAACAAAGGTGTGAACAATTCTTCAGGAATATTAAGAATCCTATAAACAAGTCCTGAGTAAAAATCAATATTAATACTCACACCTTTATACATCTTCCTCTTTTCCGCAATCACCCGAGGGGCAAGCTTTTCAACTTTTTCATATAACCTGAACTCATCCTCAAAACCCGCTTCCTTCGCCAGCTTTTCGGCATACTGCTTTAATATTACCGCTCTCGGATCGGAAATGGAATATACCGCGTGCCCGACTCCATAAATCAGTCCGCTTCTGTCAAAAGCTTTTTTATCCAGTATATCCAGTAAATAACTCCTTATTTCATCCTCGTTCTCCCAATCTTTAACATGTTTTTTCATATCTTCAAACATTTGAACAACCTTAACATTTGCTCCGCCGTGACGGGGACCTTTGAGCGAACACAGCGACGAAGAAATGGATGAATAGGTATCAGTACCGGAGGAAGTAATAACATGAGTTGCAAATGTGGAATTATTTCCGCCTCCATGTTCGGCATGCAGGACAAGAGCCAGATCAAGCACTTTGGCTTCAAGATCCGTGAATTTACAGTCCGGTCGCAGTAAATGGAGAATATTTTCTGCCGTGCAGTATTCGGATTTTGTGCTGTGGATAACAAGACTCTTGTTGTGGTAATAATGAATTAACGCCTGATATCCATATACTGCCAGCAGCGGCATTTGCGCAATTAACCGGATAGACTGCCTGGTTAAATTTTCAATGGAAATGTCATCGGCATGCTTGTCAAAGGAGTAGAGAGCAAGTACACTCCTTGAAAGCAGGTTCATTACATCTTTGCTGGGAAGCTTCATTATCGCATCTTCAATAAAAGATTCAGGCAGCTTCCTGTAATCCGACATCAGATTTTGAAAATCATCTAACTCTTTTCTGCAGGGAAGTTCCCCGAATAACAGCAAATATGCGGTTTCTTCAAATCCGAATCGGCATTCCGATATAAACCCGGCAACAATATCATTTATGTCTATGCCCCTGTATATCAATCGGCCTGGTACCGGAACCATTTCTCCTTCGTCAATAATATACGCGTGAACTTCCCCGATTTCGGTAAGTCCTGCCAGGACACCCCTTCCGCTTATATCTCTCAACCCTCTTTTAACCTCATATTTGGTATATAAATTCGGATCTATCCTGCTGCACTTTTCAGCCATATCACCATATTTTCTAATTAACTCTTTTTGCCTTGTTTTTCTGTCCATAAATCACACTCTCCCTTTTCATATAATTGTTTTGGTTAGATAAACTGAATAATTTGCTCATCAGCCTCAGGGCGCAAAATTAACACAGCGGATCGATACAATTTGTTGCCGGATTTCAACCTTTATATACATGTATAAAGCCTGATGTGTGTTGGCATAAGGTATAGCCGCAGGAAAAAAGTATAAAAAAGCCATGGAGTATATCCATGGCGTACACGCATTATACC
>DATCLI010000384.1:0-2293 GCA_036563955.1 Clostridia bacterium
GCATTATACGCCCTTTCCCTGGCCTTTTCCATATTTATATCACATGCGGTAACGCCGATAACACGTCCGCCGTCGGTATAATACTGTCCATCGGTTTTTCTCGTTCCGGCATGAAAAATAAAAACGTTCGGATCTTTCAAAGCTTCATCGATTCCTGTTATTTTTAATCCCTTCCGATACTCTCCGGGATATCCGCCCGACGCCATAATTACACATACGCAGGCGTTATCTTTCCATTCAACCTTTACATCATGCAGTCTGCCGTCAATAACAGCCTCAAAAATATCAACGAGATCATTTTTCAAAAGAGGAAGTAAAACCTGGGTCTCCGGATCACCGAACCGGGCGTTGTATTCAAGCACCATAGGCCCATCTTCCGTAAGAATAAGGCCAAAGTACAGCACGCCTTTAAAAGTTCTGCCTTCATTGTTTAAAGCGTCAATTGTCGGCAGATATATTTTATCCATGCATATCTTTTCAATGTCGCAAGTATAAACAGGGCTCGGCGCAAATGTTCCCATACCGCCCGTGTTTAGACCCTGATCACCATCCAGCGCCCGCTTGTGATCCTGGGAGCTCAGCATAGGAACAATTGTTTTTCCGTCCGTAAACGCTAAAATTGACACCTCGGTCCCTCGGAGAAACTCTTCAACAACCACTTTACTGCCGGAATCTCCAAACTGCTTGATTTCCATTATATTTGTAACTGCTTCGTCGGCTTCATCAGTATTATTGCATATAATAACCCCTTTTCCCAAAGCAAGGCCGTCGGCTTTTACGACAGCGGGATATCGGATATCCTTCAGGTAAAGTTTTGCCTGCCTGCTGTCGTCAAATGCCATATACCGTGCGGTTGGAATCCCGTATTTTCTCATAAGGTTTTTTGAAAAGACCTTGCTGGCTTCAATCACCGCCGCTTCGCGTCTCGGGCCGAAAGCACTTATTCCGGAGTCTTCGAGCACATTTACCATTCCATCTGCGAGCGGATTATCGGGAGCGACAACAACCAAATCGGCTTTTATCTGCTTTGCCGCTTCCACAATGCCCGCAGTATTGTTCACATTTATCGGAATGCATTCGGCAAGCTCGCTTATGCCGCCGTTTCCAGGTGCACAATATATTTTGCTCACTCTGCTGCTTTGAGCCATTTTCCATATAATAGCATGTTCCCTGCCGCCGGAACCGACCACAAGTATATTCATTTCTTTCCTCCATTTTAAGCATTTATCAATGTCTTCAGAAAGTGCCGGCCTTTTAGGCCGGCAATCAATTAAGACGTTTTATCAGGCATCGGCCTCTTAATGTTTAAAATGCCTTTTCCCTGTAAATACCATAGAAATTCCGTATTTATTGCAGGCTTCTATTGACTCGTTATCCCTTATCGAGCCTCCCGGCTGTACTATTGCGGTAACCCCAGCCTCATACGCGGCCTCGACGCAATCCGGGAATGGAAAATAAGCGTCCGACGCCATAACCGAACCTTTGCATTTTTCTTTTCCGTTTGCAATCGCTATCCTTGCGGAAGTTATACGGTTTGCCTGGCCGGGCCCGACACCGACCGTCTGCTTGTTTTTTGCGAGAACTATCGCATTTGATTTCGTATGCTTTACAACTTTCATAGCGAACTTCATCGTTTCAAGTTCCTCAGTCGTAGGCTGCTTTTGCGTGACAACCTTTATATCTTCATCATCATAAAGCACATTGTTTATATTCTGCACGAGAATTCCGCCGCCAACCTTTTTCATGTCATAAGTGCCTTCGGGCAGTTTTTGCGATATATTAGGCAGTTTCATAAGTCGTATATTCTTTTTGTTCTTCAATATTTCCAGCGCTTCTTCCGTAAAAGAAGGAGCTATTACTATTTCAAGGAAAATCTTGTTCATTTCCTCCGCCGTTTTCGCGTCTATCTCCCTGTTCGCCGCCACTATCCCGCCGAATATCGAGACAGGATCGGCTTCATACGCTTTCATATACGCTTCATATATCGTACCGGCGCTGCCGACGCCGCACGGATTTGCATGCTTAACAGCTACAACCGTCGGCTCGTCAAACTCTTTCAATAATTCCAATGCGCCGTTCGCATCGTTAATGTTATTATATGAAAGTTCTTTTCCGTGAAGCTGTTCCGCTTCGGTAAGGCATCCCACACAGGTTCCGATTTCCTTATAGAATACCGCTTTCTGGTGCGGGTTCTCCCCATAACGCATCTCCTGCGCTTTTTCAAACGTGAGCGTAAGCGTTGACGGGAAAAACTCCTCATCAAGCTTCGAGCGCAGATATTGCTGGATAAGCG
>DATCLI010000385.1:0-12059 GCA_036563955.1 Clostridia bacterium
ATAACAATAATCATAGGTGCCGGCATTGGCTCCGATCGCAGGCAGGATAGAGGATCTGAACCCCATTAGCAGAATGCCATAAACAACAGACACTGCGATCGCCGTCCAGATGCTGAAGGCTGCAGTGCTCCTGGCCCTTCCCCGGTTTCCTGCTCCCAGGCTACGCGAGATCAAGCTGGAACCGCCAATGCCAAAAAGGTTGGCAATCCCTGTAAGGGTAATCAGGAGCGGCATCGCCAAAGAAGCGGCCGCCACCTGATTGGGGTCATTTAACTGCCCGAGAAAGAAGGTATCCGCCATATTATAAATGACGGTAATCAACTGGCTGATGACGGTGGGAACGACCAGTGCGATCACAGCCTTCCTGACAGGCATATTTTCAAAGAGTGTTGTATTATCTGTTTTCATAATATTCCTTCCCAGCTTTTCCTATAGAATCTGCAATGACCTGTATCACCATGTGACAGTTCTCAGCTTAGCGCTAGAAAAATGACTAAATCGTCTCGATCAAATTGACAGCCGCCAGGTCTTTATTAAGACCTTTTACTGCCATTTTTTACCTCATAATTAAAACTAACACCATTAGCTTATTTTAAACTAATAATGTCCGTTTGTCTATCTGCTCGCGGTTAAACTTTAATGTCTTGCCTATTAAGGCTTTGTACTGCTATGGACATAAAAAACTACCTGCAAAATTTGCAGGCAGCCTAAAGTCATACTGTAAGTATTAAGACATTTTCATTTGTACTGCAATTTTAATCATGGCTTTTTCTCTTCCATTCTTTTATTTAAAATATATTCATCAAGTATCCTTGCGGCTTGCTCAACCAGCTCGGCGCAAGGACGCTTTCTATAATAATTCTCATTTCTGCCCGCGGGTGCAGGATTATCATTCTTTATTGAAAGACCTAATAGTTCCTTGCAGATGATTGAACCGTTTTCCTTTTCAAATTGTTTTGCCAAATCCTGCACCAGCTCGTAATGTTCTGTTTTTACTTTTTTGTCGCTTGGATCTGTGTAACCATATTTCATGCCGACAACCATAAACATTCCTGTAACTGCTCCGCAAACTTCCCGCATTCCGCCCATACCGCCGCCAAAAGAAGAGGCCATTTTTAACGCCGCATCAATGGCCAGTCCGGTTTCATCGCAAAAAGCAGCAAAAACAGATTGAGCGCAATTATAGCCTTTTCTAAATAATTCTCTTGCCAACTCTGAATGTGTACTCAATTATTATCTCCTCCATTCTTTCTTCCAATATTTTTGCTACAGGGTCAAGCCAATCGCCGTCAAAGAGTAGACTTTTTCAGCCATTGTACTTCTTGTAATTAATTCATCAAAAAATTCGAGACACCGTATTCTCGCTTTTTATTTAGAGGTCTAGGGATGGCACTTAGTCGGTTATTCGATGCCGAGCGCAGCTTTCCAATGAGCTTCATCAAATCCTACCAAGACAAAGCCATCACCGATGAGAATCGGACGCTTTACTATCATACCGTCTGATGCCAGCACGTTATACTGTTCATCCTCACTCATGGTCGGGAGCTTCTCCTTCAACTTCAGTTCCTTATACAACAATCCGCTGGTATTAAAGAACTTCTTCAGCGGCAGACCGCTCTTATTATGCCAATCCTTTAATTCTTCGATTGAAGGATTATTTTCTTTGATGTGCCTTTCTTCAAAGGCTACCCCGTTTGCCTCCAGCCACTTTTTAGCCTTCTGGCAAGTGGTGCATTTCGGATAACATACAAATATCATCATGGTCATCGCCTCTATCAAAAATACCCTCGATATGTTCCCGCATATACATCAATCATATCGAGGGCTCAGATCAATTTGACAGATTCACTTTAATTTATAAACCCGATATTTTCAAGACTTTCCGTACTTTATTTTTTTGATAGCAAGGCCACGCACTCCACATAAGTAATCTTACCAATATCTCAGCGGTTCGTTTTAGTGCTTTACACCAACTTCATACCAATCTCTTAAATATAATTCACAGCGATCCGATTGGCCGGAATGGTCCGCTTCTCGTATTTTTCCTCCGTTTTACCTAAGGCAATGGCACATACCGGAGTAAATCCTTGCGGAAGCTTTAATTTGGCAACTAAGTCTGCATTTCCTACCAGAGCGGCGACGGCTCCCCAAATATGACAGGCGCCGATGCCAAGTTCAACCGCTGCCAGTGCTATATTTTCAACCATCGAGGCCGCATTTGAATAAGCCACATTATCGCTAGGACCTCCGGCGATCTTTGTTGATACCAGAATCAATGTTAGCGCTCCGTAAAGCATATCGGACCGCTTAAAAGCTTTCCCGGCATTGTGATTAATTTCTTTGAGAAGATCAGTATTGGTAATCACCGAAAGATGGACATTTTCGTAGGCAGCCATTCCAACCGGCGCTGCCTGCGCAGCCAGAAGAATGGTCTGAAGCTCAGCCTCACTAATCTGCTGCCCGGTAAAGCTTCTTACGGATTTTCTGCTCATTATGGCATCCATAACATTCATGTTTATAACCTCTCTTCCGCCTTAATTTAATCAATCATTCTCTATTTTAAAACTTTTCGGTTTCCTGATCAATCCAGAATGATCCAGCTATAACCGGCGTTTTCTTTTCACTTTCATGGAATGATGAACGCGCTAAGGCGTAGTTGAACCTATGGTTCCCGGACCATCCTCTTATTCTTCCAAGGTTTATGTGGGTCTTCGCCGACCATAGACTGACTAAATAAAACCCACCAAGGATGGTGGGGCTCGCGGCTTTGATTCAGGATGAATCTCAGCCGTCGGCATTCATATCTGACCCTGAAGCCGCCGTAACGGATGCGGCGCAATAACAATGGCAAAGCCTTCCTTGCGAAGGTTAGGGAAGACCGGAGCCATGGGAGGGGTCAGGGGACACAACTGTCCCCAGCGGGAGGGGGTTGGGGGTTGACCGGTCAATCCCCAAGGAAAAATGGTTTATTAAGCTCTCTCCGATAGGCCAAATTTTATTTAAAGTTGTCTATTTCTACTCACAAAATCAATCCGGCTCGTGGTACACTAATGATGCCCAGGTTGAAGGCAGCAGAGAAACATGGTACAATCAGCGCAGAAATAATCTATTCGAAAGGTGACACCGATGAAACAGGAACGGCAGTATCCTAAAGTCATGATCTCCCCCAAGGCGGAACGGTGTGTCAAGGATGGGCATCCCTGGATCTACGGGGAAGAGATTCGCCAAACAGAGGGCCTGCCCCAAAACGGCGGGCTGGTGGATGTGTTTGCCGGAAACGCCTTTATGGGGACGGGTTTTTACAACAGTGCCAGCAAGATTACAGTTCGGCTTATTTCCCGCAACGCCAACGATGTCTTTGACGCCCGCTTTTGGCGCCGCCGGGTGGAGTATGCCGTTCAATACCGCCAAACCGTTATGCCCGGAGCCGACTTCGCCTGTTGCCGCCTGATTCATAGCGAGGCTGACCAAATGCCGGGGCTGACCGTGGACCGCTACGGCAGCATTCTGTCCGTGCAGATTACCTGCCTTGGCATGGAACTGATCAAGGACACGGTTTACCGGGCCCTTTGGGATGTGCTTACCGAAATGGGCGAAACTGTCACCGGCATTTATGAGCGTAATGACACTGCCCTGCGTACCCGGGAAGGGCTGCCCGAGGATAAGGGCTGGTACCGGTCGGATGGCATACCTGTGCCGGAATCCGCCGTCACGGAGATCTGCGAAAACGGTGTGCGCTATCTGGTCGATGTGGAAAACGGACAAAAAACCGGCTTTTTCCTGGACCAAAAATATAACCGCGCCGCTGCGGCCCGGATTGCCCGAGGCAAACGGGTCCTGGACTGCTTTACTCATACCGGCTCCTTCGGCCTGAATGCGGCGTTGGGCGGGGCAGCGCATGTGACCTGTGTGGATATCTCCCAGGCGGCCATTGACATGGCCAAAGCAAATGCCGTACGCAATGGGCTGGACGGAAAGATGGATTTCATTTGCGAGGATGTGTTTGATCTGCTGACCAAGCTGGCCGAGAGGAAATGCCGGGACTATGACTATATCATCCTTGACCCGCCGGCCTTTACCAAATCCCGCAAGACAGTGCAGGATGCTGCCCGCGGCTATAAGGAGATTAACCTTAAGGCCATGAAGCTACTGCCCCGGGGCGGATATCTGGCCACTTGCAGCTGCAGCCACTTTATGACGGCTGACTTATTCCGCAAAATATTGGCCAGCGCTGCTAAGGATGCCGCCGTATCCCTCCGGCAGATTGAAGCCCGCCAGCAGGCCCCGGACCATCCCATCCTCTGGAATGTTCCGGAAACAGACTACCTTAAGTTTTATATCTTTCAGGTGGTCTGACCTGTAGGCATAGATCGTATTTTGTGCATAAAAGCTCCCACCTTTGAGTCTTGGTACAGAGGTGGGATCTTCTTCTTTCAGCATTCAGTTACCTGATTTCTTTAGTTTCTCGATTATTTCTTCTACTTCTTCGCCACCTTCAGCGTATAACTTCTCTTCATCAGGTGCAAGTTCTTTCAGCAACCTCAAAAACTCACCGGCATGAACTCTCTCCTCATCGGCGATATCTTTTAAGACCTCGATTGCCAGCTTGTTGTCGATTGATTCGGCCAGCTGCATGTAAAGCTGAACTGCTTCATATTCAGCGGCAATCATAAACCGAATGGCGCGAATTAGTTCCTGGTCAGTGAGTTTTCGCTCTTTCGCCAAACCAGAAAAGGCATTGCCAAATTCAGGCATATTTTCTCCTCCTTAAAAATTTATTTTAATATAAACTTGTTCCCCGGAACGCCCCAAATGCTCGTATACTTTCTGCTTGCTTCAACTTCTCCCATATATGCGACTGTTAGATTTTTTCTTGTTTTATTTTATCCTCTTTCTTTTTAATCAATGATTATTTTTTAGCTTTTCCACTGTTTTTTTGGGGTAAGGGACTTAGATTACATTTCCCTGTCAATTTTTCCACTGTGATTTTATGGAACTGATGTCTGCTGGCTAATTTTTATAGTATCTATTCCAGGACATATGATTTTGCAACTGCTGGAACTTTTCTTGCTATTAGCTGTAAAATTACTCACTTATTTCGATTTTTACGTCAACATCTACGTTTCCTTTAATCATAGACCATACAGGGCACATCTTATCTTCCGCAGCTTTCAGTGCTTCTAGAGCTTCGGCTTTAGACAACTCCTTCGACTTTAAAGTTAGGGCTAATAAAATATGTTTAAGCGCCTTGGGGTGTTCTTCGCGCACAGTACCTTGTACTTCCACAACTACTCCATCTACCTTTTTCCTCATCCTATAACGCAGCAGTGATAAAAGTGTTGAACTTAAGCAGGAACCGAAACTTGTCATAAAAAGTTCCAGTGAAGTATAGCCATTCCCAGATCCGATAGGTGGAAAATAGTCAATTATAATCTCCGGATTCTCACGAGCCGTGGCACTAAACATAGTCTTTTCATCAATTGTTTGCATTTTTACATTTAAAGTATCCATAATATTAATCCTTTCATTTTTTATTGTTTGAATGTGTTGCTACATCAGCACTTCAACAATTTCTTTGAAATCGATTATTTCACACTCTCTGCGTCTCATTAGATTTCCTCTAGATTCAAATTTATCTTTTCATTCAACATATCAGCTAATTGCTATGAGTCTGATTTTCGTTTTAGATCGTACCCGGATAATTCGGCCTGTTTACATTCAACTTCATTAATGAGGTTTACATCCGCCAATCCTAAGATCACGCCATTAAATAATTGATCTGATCTGCTAAGCTGAGGTGGTCCGGATCCCATTTTCTTTCCGGACAGTTCACTGTTTCATAGGGCAGTCCCAAAGCAGCAATAAATTGATTAAACTTTTGATCCAGCCACGGCGGTGTCCAAGCACCGGACCGGCAGATATGAATTGCCAACACCGCAATACATTTACCAATCAAATCATTAAAATTACAGTACCTAATGTTATAAATGCTAGTCATCGGTTGGAAATAATCCGGCTTCTCGGTTGTATATGGGCTATATAAAATATAAGCTTCATTAATTTGTTTATCCTTCAGGAGCTTGCCAAGCCAGTTGGAACAGTTGACTTCAAAGTTAAGCGCTGAAAGCCCGCCATAACCAAGATCGGCATGGGAGTCAAACAGGTATACTGTTTGGCAGTGGTTTTCCTTTGCTATTTGATATGACAAGGCATGGGAATCCGAAACGTAGGTTTTGATATTGTTTCCAAATTTAAAGCATTTCTTGATTTTAGTCCAGAATTCATCCAGTTCCGAAACAAGCTGAAATGCTTTTTGAAGATCCTCTCCCCGAGACTTTGCTTGGAGATATCTTTTGTACCAAAAATCAATCAGGCTCCTGCTACTTTCGATGTAAGAACCCCACTTATTTTGAGTATAGACGAAATAGTCCCAATCTATTGATAACAGACACTTTTCCATATCTTAACCCCCCTTGATCTTAACATATCTGTTAAAATATGAGTGCTCTGATATTTTCTTAAAGTATCTGTCTTTAAGCTGTTTTAAGAAAGATTAGTACCGCGATTCTTTGGCAAGGAATAAGATAGATGGCTGCCTATTTGAATAAAACACCGTCAATTGAGAAGAGCTGCCTTCGCAATTGACGGTTAGCTTATCATAAACTATTCTACTACTTTATCTTTCATCTTTTTTATTAACTCTAATACTCCGGCTTCCACCTTAATAAGGTCTTCTTTCTTTGGCGCCCCTTCAAACTCCACGGATTCAATGGAATCCCAATTCATTTTATTTCTTTCCATTATTTCATGGAGCTCCTTCTCGGCGCCGCCGGACCATCCATATGACCCCAATCTAAATACTGCCTTGCCGGTAATCCTTTTTCTGCCAAGCTCATTTAAAGCTGCCGCAACCGGTGGGAAAAGCTTGTACTCATAGGTCGGTGCGGCAATAATTATTCCGGCGGATTTAAAAATAGTTGCCACCATTTCACTTTCGCTTTTCAGCGGCATCTCCAACTTGTTGTATTTGACGCCTTCCCTTTGCAAGATACCTTCAGCATATGCAACTGCTTTGGCAGTCATTCCATACATGGAGCCCCACAAGATCGTGACTTCATTCTTACCCGCCCCTTCGGCATAGCGGGAAAACCGGGCATAAGCAGCGATGATTTTTTGCGGATTTTTGCGATAAACCGGGCCGTGACCGGGTGCTATTGTCTTTATTTCGAGCGTTTTTGCTTTCTCAATAGCCTTTTTCACACTGGCCGTAAAAGTTGCCATGACATTGGAATAATACCTAATTCCTTCAGCTTCAAAAAAGTCAATCTCTTCAGGGGTCAGCTCATCATCAAAACAATGCTCCCCCATTCTGCCGAATGCGCCAAACATATCACATGAAAAGAGAGTTTTAGTATCCCTTTCATAGGTATACATAGTATCCGGCCAGTGAACGTTGGGTACCGGATGAAAACTCAATACCTTACCCTTGCCAAGGTCTAAAGTATCTCCTTCCTTCACAATCCTGATTTTGGCTTCACCATAGAAGGAGGTTACCAGTTTAGCAGCTTTATCAGTACAAATTATGGTAAAATCATCCTTAATTTTGCGGAAGTTTGAAATCCAGCCGGAATGGTCCGGTTCCATATGATTAACGATCAAATAATCAATATTTTGGGAGTCAACACCGATTTCTGCTAGGTTGCGATAAAGGGTTTCCGGTATGCCGTCCCAACCGATTACCCCGTCAATTATGGCCGTCTTTTCTCCCTGAACCAGATAGGAGTTAAGGGTTACCCCATTGGCAATCTCCCAGATTCCCTCAAATAGGATGTCCGCAACATTCATCGTAAGCATATGGATGCCATCGGCAATTTGCAACTTTTTCATAACCAATCCCCCTTGAATTATTAGCTTCCTAAAAATGTTTATATTACCCTAAAATTGTACCATATACCGGAAGAATAGGCCACCTTAATCATATTTCAGTGTCACGCACTCAACCTGGTTGGGGAGGATCGATCCGTACAATTAAAGATTGCTGCTGGATTACGGGTACCTTTATTGTGCATATATATTTATAACCTCATTTTTAAGCTTGGAGTATACAATCTGCTGGCTGTGATAAAGGCTAAAATAACCTGACAGCATATAGCTTATGGCACAGGCCAGTGCAAAAAATCCTACTCCATGTCCGCCAAAAGCCTCGACGCTAAGCATGATTGAAGCCACCGGGCAGTTGACTACACCGCAGAACGTGGCGATCATCCCGATTGCTGCTGAAAAGCCCGTATTAAGTCCCAACATCCTTCCTGCGATACATCCGAAGGTTGCACCAATAAAGAGGGTAGGGACGATTTCTCCCCCTTTATATCCGGATTCCATGGTGATGGCTGTAAAGATTATTTTTAAAACAAATGCATAAGCAACGGCCTGTCCTGATATTGCTCGCTTAATTACATCCATACCTGCTCCATTATAGTCCCTGGTTCCACAGATCAAGGTAAGAGCAATAATAAGGACTCCTCCTGCCGCAACCCTCAGATATTCATTCTTAAACAATTTTTTGAAAAGTTTCCCTGACTCCCTCATAGTAAGGCAGAATACGATGCTGAGCATCGCACACAATGCTGCCAGTATTCCCGTCTTAACCATGTTGAAGGCAGACATATCCGGTGTAGCAGCAAGAATGAAGTACACCGGCTGGACTCCAAACCGGGATGAAATACCAACGCCAGTAAAAGCTGAAACTATACAGGGTATAATGCCGGAATAATGTATTACCCCGATGCTTGCAACCTCCATTGCAAAGAAGGCCGCAGTAAGTGGTGTTCCAAAAACAGCGGCAAATACAGTGCTCATTCCACACATGATTGCAATCTGCAGATCATTTTCATCGAGCTTTAGAAGCCTTCCTACCTGAGAACCTATGCTCCCACCTATCTGCAGTGCCGCACCTTCCTTTCCCGCAGAACCTCCAAACAGATGGGTTATTACAGTACTCACAAAAATAACCGGTGCCAGGGAGGCAGGCACTTTGCCATCTGTGTAAACAGAATGAAGTACATAGTCCGTGCCCTTGCTCCCTATGCCAGAAAGCTTATATAGTGCTGCTATGGCTATTCCCCCAAGCGGCAGGAACCATAATACAGAGCTGTGTGCCAGCCTGAAGGCTGTGGCCTTCTCCACGCAAATATGGAAAAGTGTACCCACTGCTCCACCTATTATGCCCATAACCATTGATATCAGAGCCCACTTAACAAAAGTAGTTAAAAATACTTCGACACCAGCTGATTCATCTTTGATACTTTTCATCTGTTGCTCACCAAATATAACTATACTACATTTAATAGATTATTTTAATATCTATGCTAAGTGCGATTATAACTTAATATAAAGGAAACATATCAACTCTTCCTCCTGATACATTATCCAGCTCATCATTTGAGAATTATGACACCTGCAGGAGCTACCGTATGACTGTCACTTCTTTTAACAAAGTAGCGCCCCAGGCCGTCCTTGAAATCATGCACTGTCTCCACATAGGTTGAAGCATCATAGGACTTATAAGGAATTACCAGTTTGCCGGTAGTATCAATCCAGCCGACATTATAAATATCAACGCCATCATCAATACGCACTTTTCTTGAACACTGCTGCCTTACCATCCTGGAAGCGATTAGCCATATCAAATTGGGGAGGTATTACGATGCAAAAAAATGCCGCTGCGGGTGAAAATGGGATATATTCTTCCGGTGACAGTTTTGTGGGCATAAACCGTGAAATCTCAAAAGGCGGTTATGAAATTGATCTGGTTCTAACAGCTAATATCCAGCCTTTCAAGGGGCAGGCCGATTACCATCTTATCAGCCAATAGGATCATACCTGATCAACCTTCGTTCCTCCTTTGAGAGAAGAAGCTAGTTGGAGGGTTGACCAAATTAAAAAAACCCTATAAATCCATCTCGCTACCCACAATGCACAGGTTCTCAAGGTAAAAAATATGATATTATCATAAGCTTGGAAAGGAATGAGCAAAATGAACCACCTGTGTGATTGGAATAATGCTTATAATTACCCATACTGCTGTTACCCTAACACCATGATGTATAACCCAAACTTATGGCCTCCATATCCCAACCCATGTATTCCTTATAATGGAATCGAATTAAGGGATTATGGACCGGAGCCGTTTGTCGTCAATATTAATCAGGCCGCTAAGGAAAATCAAAATTTCCGAACCGCTTTATGGACCGGATGCCACTTACAGCTTACCTTGATGAGCATCAATGTCGGTGAAGATATCGGTCTGGAAATCCATCCCGACGTTGATCAGTTCATCCGGATCGAACAAGGACAAGGACTGGTTCAAATGGGAGACAGCGAATGCCGTTTGGATTTTCAACACTATGTCTCTGATGATTATGCCATCTTCATCCCGGCTGGAAAATGGCATAACCTAATCAACACGGGTAATATACCCCTTAAACTATACTCTATCTATGCCCCGCCCCAGCATCCTCATGGTACGGTCCATGTGGTTAAACCCAGAAACCACGGCCACTAAATCATCAAGCAGCGAAAACTGTCTTCCCTAATTCATTTCAACTTTAGATGAAACTAAAAAGGGGTTGCTCCAAACTTGGCAGCACCCCTTCTTTTTTAGATTTAAAAGACCACTTGGAAAATGATTTCTCTGTGTCTTTAGTGGCCTATAATGATTTACCACAGAGACGCAGAGACACAGAGTTAAACTAACTTTCATCCTTTAACATGCCCCGGTGGGCCGGAGTGGGCGACTATCTTGAAAATGCTACCGCTGCTTGCCGATTATAAAAAAACCGCGACTTAAAGCCGCGGATCTTAAATTTTTCCCTTTTCACTTTTCTCTTTATTCTTTTCCCTTCACACTTTATTTCTCTCCATCATTCTTACCGCTCGCACTCCGTCAAAAAACCCTTGCCGGTACATGAGAGACATGACTATGCTGTCTTGTTCTGCTTCCGCTTCGTCATATTTGTTTACTAAAGGTTGCAATTGTGGGGGGAGGTTGCTCTGGAGTTCTTGTTGGGCTTGGATGATTTGGGAGGTCAATTCCCGGTAGCGTTTATGGTTCAATAAAACCTTGCGGCAGATTTCTTCGGTCCGATCAGCGATGAATTCCTTGAAGTAGTGATTTAACCATTTTAACATCGATAAAGCCTCCTTTTTGGATCGCCTTGAAGGAGGTTAGGTCTTCTGTTATAATAAGGAAGAAGCAACCCTTCAAGGGATGTTTCAATTAAGGAAGTCGGGCACTCTTGGCGGGGTTTCGACTTCCTTTCATTCTTTCCTGCTGTCATTTCTTTTGTCCAGCCATTTTAAAACTTCGGCTTTTTGATAGCGAAGGCTTTTTCCTTGCCCAATATACGGCATTCCCTCTTCTCTCCATCTCCAAGCCGTACCACGACTGATCTTTAACCACTTGCATAATTCAGCCGTAGTTAAAAGCTCTTCTTCCATTTTTCACCTCTTTCTTTTTTGTTCTATTTGTATTATATTTGTTCCATTTGTCTCTGTCAAGAATAAAAAAATTTGTTTAATTTAGCCAATTATCTTCGACTGTAGTCAGGTTTGGGGTGTGAAGATAATTTTTCCAAAATTGAGTATAAAAACTCTACTTACTCCAAATACCATGAGGTGATGACAATTGTTCAGATTTTTTCCCAGGCAAATATGCCCTATATATAATAGATACCGCTTTTACCATATGCACATAATTAACAATTGGTCCTGTGGCCAATTCTAAAGCCTTTAATTCCTATTGAGATACCAATTCCTGACTTTGAAAATTGAAACGAAACGCTCCAACTTTAACACTTTTTCGAAGATAAAAGCCCATTCGATCAACCGTCTTGACCCCCTAATTCCGGAGATTATGACACTAAAACTTGAGGTTTTATAGAATTACTCATAATGGCTTGATAATACTTTTCCGGAGCCATGTTTTTCAGGCTTCCATGACGACGGCGCTGATTGTAATACTCCATGTATAAAGAAACTTGTTCATAGGCTTCCGCATA
>DATCLI010000386.1:0-9905 GCA_036563955.1 Clostridia bacterium
AAGCTTGCCGGAATGCTCGAAGAGATGGGGTATGTAAAGGTAAGCGAAGGTGAGCCGGCCGATATCGTTATTTTTGAAACCTGCTGTGTGCGTGAAAACGCCGAGGAGAAAATATACGGCCATCTTGGCATGCTGAAACCGCCCACAGGCAAAAGCAAAAGCATTATAGCCGTAACCGGGTGCATGATGCAGCAGCCGCATGTGGTTGAAAAGATAAGGAAATCATACCGGCATGTCGACATCGTATTCGGCACGCATAACCTGCATGCTTTTCCCGAGCTTTTATACAAACGCCTGGTAACCGGAAAGCGCGTGTTTGACATATGGGACGCCGAAGGCGAAACGGTTGAAGGGGCGCCTGCCGCGAGGGCGGACAGGGTTAAAGCGTGGGTTAATATTGTGCTCGGCTGCAACAATTTCTGTTCGTACTGCATTGTCCCGTATGTGCGCGGAAGGGAGCGCAGCAGGAGGAAAGAGGATATCATATCGGAAGTTGAAAAGCTCGCTGAATTGGGATATAGGGAAATAACTCTTTTAGGCCAGAACGTGAATTCTTACGGAAACGATTTGGGCATGAAGGACGGGTTCGCCTCTCTTCTATACGCGTTAAACGACGTCAGGGGAATTGAAAGAATACGCTTTATGACATCGCACCCGAAGGACCTTTCGGACAGTTTGATAACTGCAATGAAAGAGCTTCCCAAACTGTGCGAACACATTCATCTGCCGTTTCAGTCGGGTTCAAGCAGGATATTGAAGGAAATGAACAGAAAATATACAAAGGAGCATTATCTGAATCTTATAGATAAAGTCCGCGCGGCGATCCCGGATATCGCGTTTACTACCGATATTATTGTCGGGTTTCCGGGTGAAACCGAAGAAGACTTCATGCATACCCTTGATGTAGTTGAAAAGGTCCGTTTTGATCAGGCGTTCACTTTCCTTTACTCGAAAAGGGCCGGAACAAGGGCTGCGGAACTTGATAGCCAGGCGCCCGAGGATGTAAAAAAGGAAAGGTTCGCCCGCCTTCTCGAACTGCAGAATGCGATAACAAATGAAATAAACCTGGAGTATGAAGGAAAGAGTGTCGAGGTTCTGGTTGAAGGCAAGAGCCGCCAGAACAGTTCAATGTATACCGGAAGGACAAGGAAGTATAAGCTTGTGAATTTTTCCTCAGACAAAGACCTGACAGGACAGCTTGTAAATGTTGAGATAATAAAGGCCTGGCCCTTCTGGCTCGAGGGCAGGGTTGCCGATTAATACCCGTTTTTTGTATTTATTCAACCCGGAGGGAACTAACGATGAAACTTACGCCGATGATGCAGCAGTATGTCGATACAAAGGCGCAGTACAAGGACTGCCTGCTTTTTTTCAGACTGGGCGATTTTTACGAACTGTTTTTTGAAGATGCCGAAATAGCTTCAAGAGAACTGGAAATAACACTGACAGGCCGCGACTGCGGTTTTGAGGAACGCGCGCCTATGTGCGGAGTACCGTGGCATTCCGCGCATAATTACATAGCGCGGTTGATAAACAAGGGTTACAAGGTGGCGATATGCGAGCAGGTTGAGGACCCTGCGCTGGCAAATGGCATAGTAAAACGCGAGGTAATCCGTGTGGTAACTCCGGGGACGGTAACCGATCCTTCAATGCTCGAAGAAAAAAAGAACAATTTCCTGATGTCCGTATATTGTAATAAATCTTATTTCGGAATTGCAGCGGCGGATGTGACAACGGGCGAATTCTACGCGACACAGATAATATTCGGAAATACATATAAAAAGCTGATTGACGAAATATCCCGCTACAAGCCGTCTGAAATAGTTGTAAACAATGAATTTGAAAAGGTTGCTCCGATAAAGGATTTAAAGGAGAAAACCGGCGTATATGTGTCGGTCCTGGACAGCGAAGCATATGACAGAGAATATGCGTTAGCGGAAGCAAAAGGGAAAACAGGCTATGATGATTTAAAGCAGCAGGAGCTTGCTCTCGCTGCATCAGGAGCGCTCCTTTACTATCTTAATTCGACGCAAAAGGCTGTATTAAGCCATATCAGGGAAATAAAGCTCTATTCAATCGAAAAATACATGATGATTGACTCGTCGAGCCGGAGAAACCTCGAATTAACCGAAACAATCCGGGACAGGAAAAAACGCGGAAGCCTTTTATGGGTTCTTGACAGGACAATGACGGCGATGGGCGGCAGAAAATTGAGAAAATGGCTTGACCAGCCGCTGCTTGATACGGAGCTTATAAACGAGCGCCTGGACGCCGTTGAAGAACTGAAAGATAAATACATGGTACGAAAAGAAACGGTTGAACACCTCAAACGCGTATATGATATCGAACGGCTTTCATCAAAACTGGTTGTCGGAAATGTTAACGCGCGCGATCTGCTTTCGCTTAAGGATTCGATATTAAGAATTCCGCATATAAGGGAACTGATATCCGGCCTAAAGGCAAAAATGAATATTGGCATATTAAATAATCTTGATCCTCTTAAGGATATTTTTGAAATTATAGATTCATCAATCTCGGAAGATGCCCCCTTAACTTTAAAGGACGGCGGAATTATCAAAACCGGGTATTCGGAAGAAGTGGACAGGTACCGCAGCGCTTTTGTCGACGGACAGCAGTGGATAGCCGATCTCGAAAGCCGCGAAAAGGAAGCTACGGGTATTAAAAATTTAAGGATCAGGTTCAACAAGGTTTTCGGATATTACATCGAAATAACGAATTCCTACCTTCCGCAGGTTCCCGACAGGTATATAAGGAAACAAACGCTTGTAAACTGTGAGCGCTTTATTACGGAAGAGTTGAAAAACCTTGAGGACACGATACTCGGAGCGGAAGAAAAGGTTACCGCGCTTGAATACGAGCTTTTCTGTGAAATCCGCGCAAAAATCGCGTCGCAGGTTGCCCGTATCCAGAATACGGCTGAGCAAATCGCGCTGCTTGATGTGCTCTGTTCTCTCGCGGAGGTAGCCGACAGGGAAAACTATACGAAACCCGCGATCCATGAAGGAGGGGAAATAAAAATCAGGGACGGCAGGCACCCTGTTGTTGAAAAAACTCTCTCGGATACGCCGTTCGTTCCGAATGACACGCTCCTTGATAATGACAGCAACCGTATAATTATAATAACAGGGCCGAATATGGCGGGAAAATCTACATATATGCGGCAGGTCGCGCTTATTGTGCTAATGGCGCAGATAGGAAGCTTCGTGCCCGCCTCTGAGGCTCTAATAGGTCTTGTCGACAGGATTTACACAAGAGTCGGCGCCTCGGATGATTTGGCCTCCGGGCAAAGCACATTCATGGTCGAAATGATGGAAGTCGCGAACATTTTGAATAACGCGACGCCGAAAAGCCTATTGATCCTTGATGAGATAGGCCGCGGCACAAGTACGTATGACGGGCTTTCAATCGCGTGGTCCGTAATAGAATATATAAACGATAAAGGACGCCTTGGCTGCAAGACGCTATTTGCGACGCACTACCATGAGCTTACCGAACTGGAGGACAAGCTGAACGGTATAAGGAACTGCTGCATCGAAGTTAAGAAGAAGGGAGAAGACATAATATTCCTTAGAAAGATTAAACCGGGGGGCGCAAACAGGAGCTACGGCATAGAAGTGGCACGGCTCGCGGGAGTCCCGCAGCTTGTCATTGACAAAGCCCGGGAAATTATGCAGGAGCTTGATGCGGCGGATATCAGCAAAGGCGGCGGATACAGGAAAAAGAATTCAAAACCTCTTGACGGCCAGGTCGATCTTTTGACGGCGGGCGCATTGTCTCGGAGCGAAAGGGATGTGCTTGAAGAACTGAAGTTAATTGACGCTTCCGCTCTGACTCCTCTTGACGCGCTTAATAAATTATATTCTCTGCAGCAGAAACTGAAGTAACGAATCAAGGTCCGATATAAATTAGATCCAGTATCATATGGGAGTTTCAAATTATGGGAAAAGTTGTAATACTCGATGAGAATACCGCGAACCAGATTGCGGCCGGTGAAGTAATCGAACGGCCGGCTTCGGTGGTGAAGGAGCTGGTTGAAAACTCGCTCGATGCCGGGGCGACATCGGTTACCGTTGAGATTGTTAACGGCGGGAAAAAAAGCATCCGCGTTACGGATAACGGGCACGGCATTGAAGCCGATGACGCCGTTATGGCTTTTGAGCGGCATGCGACAAGTAAAATAAGGTCAATAGATGACATAGGCCGGATCTCCACGATGGGTTTCCGCGGCGAAGCTCTCGCGAGCATTGCGTCGGTTGCCAAGGTGGAAATGCTGACAAGGGCGGAGAAAGACCCGGACGGAACAAGGATATACCTCGAAGCCGGAAACATCATATCATCGTCGCCGGCAGGAGCGCCTGTAGGAACGACATTTGATATAAGGGAGCTTTTTTACAATACGCCGGCAAGATATAAATTTCTGAAAAACGATGCTGTCGAAGCCGGATACATACATGAAATATTAACGCGAATTGCGCTGTCAAGGCCGGATGTATCAATAAAACTAATCAACCAGGGCAAAACAGTCCTGCATACACCGGGAAACCATGACCTTCTCAGCGCGATTTACAGCCTTTATGGAAATGATATTGCCCGCGCGGTTATCCCGGTGAAATTGTCTAATGACGGCATAGAAATTGAAGGTTTTATCGGCAAACCGGAAATCTCGAGAGGAAACCGCGGTTATGAATCGTTCTTTGTCAACGGGCGTTTCATATATAACAGAACAATAACAACGGCCGTTGAAGAGGCATATAAGATGAAGCTTATGCAGAAAAGGTTTCCGTTTGCCGTACTGAAGCTGAAAATACCGCCCCAGTCCGTTGATGTGAATGTACATCCGGCAAAACTCGAAGTCCGTTTTTCCGACGAGAAAAAGACTTACAGGGCGGTATATACTTCTGTTTCGGAAGCTCTTTACTCGGCGTCGCTTATCAGGGAAGTGCGCGAAAGCGATGAGTATAAACTATCGACCGGAAAAAAAACGGAGATTCCGGAGCAGATCCGACTGCCGGAAGAAACCGCGGACGGGGAAAAATTAAAAGGTTATGCGGCTGATGCAAAGCAGCAATCCCAAAAGTGGGAAGTATCTTCGTCAAAGGCGGAATATGGGCAAAAAACCGATGAATATGCCTGCGCGGATAAAACAACAATACAATATGTTCATGAAGATAAAATAATAACAAAAAATGAACAGGAAAATGTTAAAACCGCCGTATCGGAACGTGCTGATGAAAAAATGCCCGAAGAAACCGGGGCTGAAGAAAAAACCCCGGCAGACGATAAGAAACGGCTGTATAACGCAAGGATAGTGGGTCAGGTATTTTCATCATACATTTTGCTTGAGGAAGGGGAAGACATCCTTATAATTGATCAGCACGCGGCGCATGAAAGAATATGTTATGAAAAAATAAGAAAAATGTATACCGGGCATGAAAGCTTTGAACAGGGTATGATAAGCCCGCTTGCCGTTAACCTTTCCGAACGGGAAATGGATAGATTCAATCAACTCTCCGGTTACCTCAGGCGTCTGGGGTTTGATGCCGAGGTTTTCGGAAGCAGGACAGTTCTTGTAAGATCAATTCCGTATATTTTAAGCGGCGGTTTTTCATCCCGGGATCTGACGGATATTCTTGAAAAACTTTACGCGGAAATATCCGATGTATCGGATATGATTCCGGAGGAAACACTTTATATGATGGCCTGCAAAAGCGCAATAAAGGCAAACCGTAAAATGACGGATATCGAGATACGGGGACTTGTGGATGAACTTGCGAAAACAGATAATTTATATACCTGTGTTCACGGAAGGCCGGTAATAATAAGCATCGGCAGGAAGGAATTCGAAAAACGCTTTAAAAGGATTGTTTAAAAGCAAGCTGCTTATTTATTAAAAAATGGTGGTAAATGTATGCACCCGGTAATAGTAATCGCAGGCCCGACTGCTTCAGGCAAAACCGCACAGGCGGTTTATACGGCCAAAAAGCTTAACGGCGAAGTTGTATCCGCTGATTCAATGCAAATATATAAATATATGAATATCGGCACGGCGAAACCGACTGAAAACGAAATGGACGGTGTGCGCCACCATATGATAGATGTCGTGACACCTGATGAACCGTTCAATGTGGCTATGTATAAAGAAATGGCTGAACGCTGCATCAGGGATATACTGGACAGGGGCAAGCTGCCCATAGTAGCCGGCGGAACAGGCCTGTACATTAACAGCCTTATTTACAACATACGGTTCAGTGAAACCATATGCGACGAATCGTTCCGCAGCAGAATGAGGAAACTTGCGGATGAAGAAGGTCCCGAAGCGCTCCATGAAATGCTCAAAAAGGTTGATCCCGAAAGCGCCGAAAGGATTCATTTCAATAATGTAAAAAGGGTAATCCGCGCGCTTGAGGTCTACGAATATACGGGAAAACCGATATCATGGCACAACGAGCAGTCACGTTCCGTTCCGCCGGGGTACAGGTATATTGTGTTTGTTCTTAATATGGACAGGGAACAATTATACCGAAGAATTGATGAAAGAGTTGACAAAATGATTGAAGACGGATTGATTTCCGAGGTCAAATCGCTGCTCGAAAGAGGTATGAGTCCCGGTTCGATTGCTTTGCAGGGGTTGGGTTACAAGGAAATAATAGCGTATCTGAAAAATGAAATGACGCTTGACGAAGCGATTCATATACTGAAAAGGGATACAAGGCATTATGCAAAGCGTCAGTTAACCTGGTTCCGGTCTGTTAAGGACGCTGTATGGATTGAAGGAGGGAGCGGAAATTTAGAAAAAAATACTAAAATAATTAAGGAATACCTTGAAACCTGTATTTAGATTTTATACAATAAGTATGATACAGAAATTGTTAATTATATGATATTATTTTGGCGAGGAGGCTCTATCATGAATAAGAACATAAACCTGCAGGATGTATTTTTAAATCAGGTAAGAAAAGAGCATGTGCCGGTAACGGTTTATCTGACGAATGGTTTCCAGCTTCGCGGCATGGTAAAAGGTTTTGACAATTTTACCGTTGTTCTTGACAGCGAAGGAAAACAGCAGCTTGTATATAAACATGCCATATCAACGGTATCGCCTATGAAGGCCGTTAATATTATTTTCAGCGACTCTTCAAACAAGGATGTTTAACCTGAAGGACGGTGTACGCGCCTGGCGGTGTGTATTTTGATGATGTGTGGTTTCAAGCAGTTAGTTTTTAGTTTCCATCGTGCAAATACATAACGGAGTAATTCGGTTATGTGAAATTATAAAGGGCTGATTTAATAAATCAGCCCTTTATAATTTTCGCTCTAATTTCCGCGGGTCCTGCTTGTTTCCGTTATTGTACAATGATTTACAGGGCAATATCACCCGTATTTGAAAACTTTAGCGGAATGCTTCGGTTTGCATTATTTTCCGATTTATAGTATTATTAATATGAGACATAAGTATCAGAAAACTGACACAAGAATAAACTTGGAGGCGCATAATGTCAAAGACAAAAGAAATATTGAAAAGATCAGGCGTATCCAGAAGTACGCTGTTCAGGTTTTTACGCGGAGACAATGTAAGGCCCCAGGCTAAGAAGGCTATTATTGAAGCTATGGATGAACTGGGTTACAATCCGGAGAACCGTAATTTGCTCGATGGCATTGTTTTAGAAATAAGCGTCATGAAGGATTTTGAAAAGTTTAAAGGTTTCACTGAAGTGATACAGGGTATTACCAAGCGCGCCGAAGAAAGAGGGATCAAAATTCAATTGGTAATCCGCTCTAAAAAACAGATTGAGAGAGATTATGAAAAATGGAGCGAAAACGGAACCGTAAAAGGGATTATTATTCTGGGGAAGGATATCGAAAATGAAGAACTCGAAATGGAGGTTCTTACGAGAAAAAACATCCCGCATATATTTGTGAACAGAATAATTGACAATCCGGATGCAAGCTATGTTTCGGTCGATGTAAGGGCAGGGGCTATTGATATAGTCGATTACTTAATAAAAAAAGGGCATAGATTGATCGCAACGCTCGGGTATCCTGACAAGCTGCGTATTGATCGCGACAAGCTTAACGGCTATTATGACGCTTTTCGAAAAAACGGCATTGAAATACCGGAGAAATATGTGATTAAGCTGAGCGAAGAACCTGCAGACATCGCAATAGACACGATATTGAATATGAAAGAAAGACCTACCGCTTTTTTTGGAATATGTGATTCCTATGCGATGGAATTTATCAATAAAGCCCATGCTTTAGGGCTGAAGGTGCCTGGTGATATAGCGGTTGTCGGCATGGATAATCTTGATATCGCAAAATATTTCAAGCCTTCGCTTACTACCGTAAAGACGCCTTTCAGCAAGCTTGGAACACTAGCGGTTGACAACCTTCTTCAAATAATAACGCATGATCTCAGCAGCATTAAAACAATAGTCAGGCACCATTTGTTTATAAGGGAGTCGTCATAGAAAAAATTAAAAATTCAGCGGACTTAATCAGACAGGCGGTATAACGGTTTTTGTTAAAGATTTGCTAAAAGCAATTAAAATAAAATAACGGGAGGGTTTTATTATGGAGATTCGCTATGACACGCATCCAAACGATGCAAAACATTACACGACAGACACGCTGAGGGAAAAATACCTGATTGATCCGGTTTTTTTGAAGGATGAGATCAAACTGGTATACAGCCATGTTGACAGAATGATTGCCGGAGGCGTTTTACCGGTAGAAAAGTCTCTCATGCTTGAAGCCGGAAAAGAAATCGGGACGAATTACTTTCTTGAACGCAGGGAAATGGGGATTATTAACATCGGCGGAAAAGGCAGCGTTAAGCTCGACGGTGAAGTTTATACCCTCGAAAATCGTGACGGCCTTTATGTCGGAATGGGCACGAAGGAAGTTGCCTTTGAAAGCGCCGATCCTGAAAACCCGGCAAAATTTTATATCAACAGCGCTCCCGCACATGCGTCCTATCCCACGGTAAAAATCGAAATAAGCAAGGCATCCCCGAGACATCTCGGCTCTATTGAGCAATCCAACGAACGCACGATATACCAGTATGTCCATCCGAATGTATGCAAAAGCTGCCAGCTTCTCATGGGATTGACGATATTGGAACCGGGAAATGTATGGAATACAATGCCGTGCCATACACACGACAGGAGGATGGAAGTATACTTTTATTTCAATATGAAGGAAAAGACCCGTGTATTCCACTTATTCGGCGAACCATCGGAGACCCGGCATATCGTTGTTAAAAACGAGCAGGCTGTTATATGCCCGAGCTGGTCAATACATTCCGGAGTAGGTACAAGCAATTATACATTTATTTGGGGTATGGCGGGAGAAAACCAGACATTCGACGATATGGACGAAGTACCGATGGAAGATCTCAGGTAGGAGGGAAGAAATATGATTTTGGACAGATTTAAACTCGATGGAAAAGTTGCTGTTGTGACCGGTGCAAGTACAGGTTTAGGGCAGGGTATGGCCATAGGTCTCGCCGAAGCCGGGGCGGATATTGTTGGCGTAGACTATGTCGAAATGCCGGAAACAAAGGAAATGATAGAGAAAACAGGCAGAAAATTCGTTGGGATTACAGCTAATCTTCTTTCAATCGAACCAATTGATAAAATAATAAGCAAAACGGTTGAAACGTTTGGCAGGCTCGATATTCTTGTAAATAACGCTGGAATAATCAGAAGGGCCGACGCTATTGAATTTTCTGAAAAAGACTGGGACGATGTGATGAACATAAATATTAAAACCGTTTTCTTCTTCAGCCAGGCCGCTGCAAAGCAGTTCATCAAGCAGGGAAGCGGCGGAAAGATTATCAATATCGCTTCAATGCTTTCGTTCCAGGGTGGTATAAGGGTCCCGTC
>DATCLI010000387.1:0-6746 GCA_036563955.1 Clostridia bacterium
CTATAGATACAGTGCTGTATGAAGCGGCAGAAATTGACGGCGCGGGCCGTTTTGCCAAAATATTTTACATTACGATACCAGGCCTTCTGCCAACCTTTTTTGTAATATTGATGCTTTCGATCGGAAACCTGCTTAACAACGGAATGGAGCAGTATTATATCTTTCAAACTGCAATGAACAAAGAATATATTGAAGTGCTGGATCTTTATGTATACAACCAGGGAATCCGAGGCAACAATATTTCTTACGCTACCGCTGTTGGGATGTCGAAGTCGGTAATCAGCCTTATCCTGCTTTTCACTGCAAATTGGTTTTCGAAGCTGGTCCGCGGTGAAAGCATATTTTAGGGGGATCTGCAAATATGAAGAAAAAAAGTAGTTTGACAGCAGGCAGTGTAATTTTCAATATAACCAACTATGCTTTATTCGGTTTATTCACTCTTATCTGCGTATTTCCCTTTTATTATATTCTGATTAATACGATCAGCGACAATAAGCTTGTTTCAATGGGAAGAATCATGTTTATTCCGCAGGGTTTGCATTTCGAAAATTACCTGGGCGCGTTCCGGATAAAGAACCTGTCGCAAGCTGCATGGGTCTCGCTGTCCAGGACTGTCCTCGGTACCATACTTGTTATCATTGCCACCTCTTTTCCGGGCTATACGCTGAGCAAAAGGGAATTCTGGCGCCGCAGTTTCTGGTATCGTTTCGTTGTTGCCACTATGTACTTTAACGCAGGGATCATTCCTGTTTATGTAACCTATAAAAATCTTGGATTAATAAACAACTACCTGGTGTATCTGCTGCCTGCAATGGTTTCGCCGTTTAACCTCGTATTATGCAAAACCTATATTGAATCCATACCTCAGTCATTGGAGGAATCGGCGGAAATTGACGGCGCGGGATACTTTGTAAGATTTACAAGGATTGTATTTCCGCTGATTAAACCTATAGTAGCGACCATTGCCGTTTTCTCGGCGGTTTGGCATTGGAACTCGTTTATGGATACCGTTCTGTACACAAGCAAAACGAGATTATTTACACTTCAGTATACTTTGTATCTGTATCTGAATGAAGCAACCGCATTGGCCGAAGTTTTAAAAAGCGATCCTGCGGCAGGTGCAAACATTGATCCTGCAACGATGTTAACTCCTACGGCCGTAAGATATACGATAACAATGATTACCGTAATGCCTGTTTTGTTTGTTTATCCGTTTTTCCAGAAGTATTTTATCAAGGGCATTATGATAGGCGCAGTTAAAGGATGATGTAATAACGGGATTTTGTCATATGCCGGAGACGGTTTATGAATAAATGAAAGTATTATTCAGGAGGTGTTAAAAATGAAAAACCCATTAATCAAATTTCTGGCTGTGGTTATGGCTGTGTTGGTGATGGCGGTTGGTTTCAGCGGCTGCGTTGCGCCGGCCACTGAGGACAAGACGCCAGGGACAGCGGATGCAGGCAGCAAGCCGTCGGAGACAGCAAGTGAAAAACAACTCGTTACGCTGTCGGCATTCATCATGCAGTCAGTAAGCTCAAAATTCGGCTTGCAGGAAGACTGGATTGCAGAAATAATGAAAGAACAACTCAAGATCCAAATCGAGTTTGCACCGACGGGAGATCAGGTTGAGCAAAAGCTCCAGGCTATGATGGCTGGCGGGGAACTGCCTGACATTGTCGGCTTTAAGGAGTCAAAGCAGGGCATTGCCGCCGTTGAAGCCGGTATGCTGCTTAATCTGGACAAGTACAAGGACAAATTGCCGAACATCTTTGAAAACGATTTGCTCAAGTACGCCGTAAAATACAGCCGGAACGAGTTAAGCGCGGGAACAGGCGGATTCTACATTATTCCATCGGCAGTCGGGCCTTTGGGGGCAACAAAGGATACAAACTGGAAGCCCATGTTAATGTGGGATGTATATAAAAAGGCCGGAATGCCGGAAATAAACACCCTTGAAGACTATCTGACCGTAGTGAAGAAAATGCAGGAGATATATCCGGTTAATGATGCAGGGGAAAAAGTTTACGGATTCTCGCTCTTTTCCGACTGGGACAGTCTGACTGCGCTCCAGATTTCCACATTGTCATTTATGTATGGGATTGACACCGAGTATGTCAGCCCGTTGATGGAAACGCATGTTTCCGAACATACAATCGGTTCGGTCCTGGATGAGAACAGCTTCTACAAGCGTGCCTTGAAGTTCTACTTCACCGCTAACCAGATGGGCCTTCTCGATCCCGATTCTTTAACACAGAAGTTTGACACCGTTCAGGAAAAATTTACGGCAGGGCGCATACTTTTCACGTACTTCAGCTGGCTGACGGGACAGTACAACAACCGCGGTTCGGGGCATGTCGATGCGGATCCGCCGAATGGTTATGAATTTGTGCCTGCAAAAGACTTTAAAATCTATGACGCTCCTAACCAGACAATAGGCAGAGCCTGGTCATTCGCGATCAGCTCAAGTTCAAAATATCCCGACAGGGCTGTTGAACTTATTAACTGGCTTTGGGACACCGAAACTTTCAAGCTTATGTCAAATGGGCCTAAAGGTGTATTATGGGATACGAAGGAAAACGGCGAGCCATATATAACGGATGCAGGCTGGGATATTATAGACAATCAGAAAGATATGCCGCTTCCCGGAGGAGGAAAGCTCACGGATCCGGCTGTGAACTGGAATACGCTTGGGTATACGGCAAGCCTTATAGATCCGAAAACAGGATATACCCTTTCATACCGTTACTGGCCGTCGTCTCTTACACGCGACCCAACCAAGCTGCAGCTTGAATGGAGAGAGTGGTCCGGCTATCCGACCCAGATTGCCATGATGAAAGCTACTGGAATGATTTCTCCGGCGACCCAGGCAATCAACATGGTTCCTTCGGCTCCCGACGATCTGCAGATGAAGATGAACCAGATCGGCGATGTAGTAAGGACAAACTCCTGGAAAATGGTATTTGCAAAAGACGAGGCAGAATTTAACGCTCTGTGGGAGGACATGGTAACAAAGGCAAATGGCCTCGGAATGCAGGAAGTGAAAGAATACTACAAGGAACAGTGGGCGTTGGCTCTTAAGAGAGTATCGGAGTATGAAGACTGATCATAAATTTAAAAAACACTTACATTTTAAATCGCTGCCCTACATTTAAAAGGGGCGGAAGTGAGGGGCTTATCTTCCGCCTCCCATACCAAAGAGGAAAAGACCTGGGACATAATCCCGGGTCTTTTGCATATGGAGCGTTATGATGGATTACCTGTGCGTGCAATGTAGCGGTATTCTCTCGGGGATGTGCCGTGCACGCGTTTAAAAATCCGGTTAAAATAGGTTTGGCTGCTGAAACCTGCCTGGGCTGCGATATCACTTACCTTCATATCGGTTTCTATTATCAATCTTTTGCAATATTCGAGGCGTACCGAGGTAAGAAAGTCGTTAAAATATTTTCCTGTCTGGGATTTAAACAGCTGGCCGAGATAAGCGGGACTTACATTGAATTCAGCCGCGATTGTTTTCAGCGAAATGTCATTATTCGACTCACTGCAGATATATTCAATCGTTTTACGCACATACGGATGCAGCAGCCTTTGATTGTCGTTCAGGATGCCCATGGCCAGCGTTATCAGATCGCTTATCCATTTTTTTATCTCGTTATCGGGTATTGACAGGAATTTCGAAAAATGTTCAACAAATATTTCGTGCGGCTTTTTGCCCTGACGATTCGATTGAACAATATCGTAAATACGGACTGCGGCGGAAAACGCAATCTTTCTTCGGGCTTCAGCATCGTCTGTTTTCAGCGCGTTCTCAAGAGAAATGCGAAGCATGTTTTCAAATTCCGCGGGCTGCATCTCATTCATATGCACCGGATATTTTGCGAGGATATCCCATAAGGATGACAAAGTCGGGCTGTTGTCGGGAAAATCGCTGCAGTACAGGCGGCGGCAGCCGAAATGCAGTACTGAAGCATACATCCTTGCGAGGTTATAGCTTTTATATACATCTTCCACTTTACAGACCGTTGGTCCGATTACCATAAAAAGATCGATTTTTTCCTTTCTTGCATTAAATGCAGCCCGGTCAAGGTAAGGGTTGAGAAAATCCCCGGACAAGGGCTGATCTCCTGTTAGTATTCCAACCGCCATGAATGCGCTGTTTATGAAAAAATGAATACCCGGGATTGTCAGGTTTCTTTTGAGGATATGCATGAGCCTCGATGCACTGTCAATATCAAGCGGCAGCGCGGCATTCTGAAAAATCATTACGGTAAAACAGGGAGCTTCAAGGTTGATACCAATTAAATCCGCTCTTTCCGACAGTTCGGATTCACTGATAGCGTTTCGCACCCAGCGTTCAAGGATATTGTTTTTAAAGGCGAGCATGCTCGAGTTTTCATACAGGCTGTAAAGAGAATCGTTTTCAATATTTTCCGCTGTTTTTTGCAGCGTTTCCATAAGCTCGTCCTGGTTCAGCGGCTTCAGCAGGTAGTTTTCAGCGCCGTTGCGAAGGGCGGTTTTTACATAATCAAACGTATCATATGCGCTCACGACAATTACCTTCAGGGCTGGGTTATATGCCCTCGCTTTTTTCATCAGCGTTAGTCCGTCGATCACAGGCATGCAGACATCTGTGACAAGGAGATCAATTTTCTCGGAGGAAAGCTTTTCAAGCGCCTGCTGCGGATCGGTGAATGTGCCGGCAATTTCAAAATTGTAGGACTCCCAGTCCACTGCGGTGCAAAGATTCTTAATAATTGCAGCTTCATCATCGACAATAAAAACCTTATACATTTATCTTTCCCCCTACTATTCTTGATTGATACTGTTCTTCCAATTCCTCAACAAACAGCGGCTTAATCCGGATAGTGACTTCTGTTCCCGGATTTTCCGCGGAACTTTGGATTGATAAGCCGAATTCAGGGCCGTAAACAATCCTCAGACGCTCATTAACATTGGACAGGCCGAAACCCGTGCTGCTCGTTTCCCTCGTTTCCCTCAGGCTTTGCTGTATCTGCTGCAGCACATCGGGTTTTATTCCCCGGCCGTTATCGCGGACAATAATCTCGATAATCCCATCATGGAGTTTGCCCGTAATCGATATTTCGTTGTCCTGCTCCTTTATTCCGTGAACGAGATAGTTTTCGAGGATAGGCTGAAGCGTATTCTTTGGGATACCGTATTTCATCAACTCTGCGGGCAAATCGAATGTGCACTGGAAGCTGTCGTCGCAGCGGATGGAAAACAGCTCGAGGTATATATTGCACTGGCTGATTTCTTCACGTATCGTAATAAACATTTTCCCCTTTATCTGGTTTCGATACAGCTTTGAAAGCAGTACCACCATTTCAGCTGCGTCGGTGTTTCCGTCCAAAGCCAGCCTACCGCGTATCGCTTCAAGCGTATTGTACAGAAAATGGGGATTAATGCTGGCCTGAAGCGCATAGAGCTCGGCGCTTTTTTGCTTGAGGTCGTAAATGTAAACTTTATTTACTTTATCCTCCAATTCATCGCACATTTCATTGAATCTTGCCGCGATAAAACTGAATTCATCGGTTTGATTGCTTGCGGGAATGCGGTATGAGAGGTTGTTCGAACCGATTTGGGCCATCGCTTCTTCGATCATTCCGATTTTTTTTGAAGCCAGGCGGCTCGCAACCGTATAGAGCGAAATCGACAGCCCCATAAATATCAGTGACCCGATGAAAATGATTATGCTGAAATAATTTGAGGTTTTGTCAACTTCATTTTTCGGAACAAAGTAAATGGACAGATAACCCCGTTTGTCATCTTTTATGTATGAAGAATAGTATTTAACCCCGTCTATCTCGATAAGATTCCCCCGGTTCTGTATTTTGTCCATGTGCTCAAATTCGGTTCCATCTATCGAATCGGACATTTTTTTTTCTGAGTCGAAAATAACTTTTCCGTTAAGGGTTAGAATCATAAACTTCCCCGAGAATTTTAACCCCCTGTTTTGCAAGGCCCGCTCCAGGCTGCTGATACTGTATGCGACCATTACATTTCCCGGCTTCTTTTGAATGCTGATATTGGCAGAGCTTATATTTCCGCCGATTCCGTAAGCAAAAACCGGAGTGCTGTCATTTCCAAGCCAACTGACATTTCTGGCCGAATGGATTGTCCTTGGAAAGTCCTTGTTGGCAAGCTCTTTATAAAAGGGGGAGTCGGAACTCAGCATTTTTATTATGCTCGAGGAAGGGCTGTAGGCATAAAGGGTTTCGGTGTTTGCCTTATAAATAAAAATCGAATGAATATCCGAATCCTTATTGCACATGGAACTGAAAAGCATTGTAATCCTTTGCAGGTCAAAGGGATTCAATGATGATAAATCCGGCGATTCGCTTTCCAGAAGTGTGCTGATAGCGTTAAAATTATCGCTGTTCTCATAAAAGGTAAGCATCAGGTTTGCGTAGTTTTCCTGTTTTGCATGATAACTGGCATGCAATTGATTCAATGTATCTTCGTAGGTTTTAAGAAGCATCATGCGCTCATAATTAACGGCATTTATGGATGCGATAATGCCGTATACCAGCGTTACTATGCAAATGATGCCGGTATTCAAAAGCATTAATTTATTATAAAAACGACGAGTAAAACGAATTTTTGATTTTTTCATTATCAGCCTGCTGCCTTTCCGTAAAAAGAACTAACGCTCTTTCGGTTTATTAACCAGTATATTAGCATTTTGCGATGTTATATACTTTGAGTTCCGATGTACAATATATTGC
>DATCLI010000388.1:0-3827 GCA_036563955.1 Clostridia bacterium
GTAATAATCGAAGCGCATGTATTCAACAGCTCCCCGCGCAAGAGGCGGAAAGTTGTCCTCGAGAAATTTGTACATGATAAAATATATTTTTGAAGCCTTCACGGATTTGTCAAGATACCCTTTCATCTGCATATGGCAGGCAAGAGTCCTGTAGAATCCGAACGGATCGCACTGTGCATTTTCATGACTATTCAAAGCGTTATATATATATTTCAATGTTGATACAAGGCGTCCCGAATTGTAAAAAAGGTTAAGACCTGCCTCAATATCACTGATTTCTAAAAGTTCATGCGTGGTTATATAATCGTTCGATATAACCTCATAAGGCGGGTAATCCCTGTAACTGTAGCCGTGAGAACGGGATTCTTCCTTTAACGCGGAGCCTCTCAGCATCTTTAAAAAACCCAACTGAAAATGATGCGCGAAAAGGCCGTAAACCCGGTTGAATGACTTTGCAAAATCGGAGAAGCTTTCATACGGCAAGCCCGCAATGAGATCGACATGCACATGAATATTCTGTCCGGCAAGAAGCTTTTCAAGGTTCGATAACGCTTTATCGACATAAAATGCCCGTTTTACGGCTTTAAGCGTCTTCTGGTGGATCGACTGTATGCCCGCTTCAATCTGCGCAAGACCGGGAGACATTGCGAGCAGGCAGTCGATAAGGCCATCGGTCAGCAAACCCGGATCAATTTCAAAATGAAATATCGTACCTTTTTTAGAATAATTCCGTTTTATATGCGTTAAAATCTCTTCAGCCCTTTTTTCATCGGCATTGAAAGTCCTGTCGACGAACTTGATTACTTTCGCTCCGCTTTCAACGAGTATATCAAGAGCACGGTAAACCCATTCAGGCTCGAAGTTCCTTACCTTCCCGATTGCCGGGGAAATACAGTAGGAACAGCGAAACGGGCAGCCTCTTGACGCTTCCACGTAAGCAATCCTGTCTTTCAACGAACCCGGTTTGATATTGTCATACGGGAAATTAAGGCCGTTCACGTTTTCAATGACCTTATGGGTTTTTAACCGCCGTATTGTGTTTTCACAAGGCCGCTCTCCCTTGTTAAGCAGCTCAAGAATCAAAGGCAGATCCTCTTCACCTTCGCCGCAGATGATATAATCGGCTTTTCCCGACATAAATCCGCCGCCTTCAAAGCTGACCTCCGGGCCTCCGGCAATTACAACAATCCCTTTATCGGCTTTTTTAATGTCGCCGGCAAGTTTTACAACATGCTCAATATTCCATATATAACATGAAAAAGCCACAACATCAGGTTTTTCAGCCATTATGCGCCGGAAAACCGATTTGAGGTTTTCATTTATTGAAAACTCGAGTACGCGGACATCTCCGCATTCATTGCCGCATGCCGCTTTTAGATAGTTAACAGCGAGGTTTGTATGAACATACTGGGAATTTATCGCAATTATAAGTGTTTTCATCTCCGCCCTCTTATTCGGTTCTATGCTCTTGCCGGGACCTTCCCTTTCAACCGGTATACGAAAGCAAGTATTTCCGCAACGGCCTGATATAATTCAGGAGGTATCTGCTGGCCTATGTCCACTGATTTATACAGCGCCTGCGCAAGGGGTTTGTTTTCGACTGTTTCAACACCGTTTTCTTTAGCGATTTCCTTTATCCTGAGGGCCATATAATCCATCCCTTTGGCAATAACAACGGGAGCAGGGGCTTTATCCGCATCATACTTAATAGCGACGGCATAATGTGTAGGGTTTGTAATAACGACATCGGCTTTAGGCACCTCGGTCAGCATTCTGCGCATTGACATCTCCCTCTGCTTCTGCCTGATTCTCTGCCTTGTTTCGGGGCTGCCTTCCATCTCTCTATATTCCTCCTTAACCTCATGCTTCGTCATCCTTAAATCCTTTTCATACTGCCACCATTGGTATCCGTAATCGAGTACTGCGATAATTAACATCATCGCGCATATTTTAATTGCGATATCGATTGCAGTGGACGAAATATATACGGCGGCGGAAGCCAAATCCTGATCCATCAGCTTTACTATATGATTTTCCTCGGCTCTTATGCTTTGCCACGCAACAACCCCTATTATGGTTATTTTCATCAGGGATTTTACGAGTTCGACCAACCCTCTAAGCGAAAAAATTCTTTTAATTCCTTTAAAAGGATTTAACTTGCTGAATTTCGGCTTTAACGGCTCCAAAGTGAACAGAGCTCCGACCTGCGCAAAGCCTGCCGTAACACTGACAACGAGCACAATTGCGAATACTGGCCCGATTATTTTGACAAGCTGTGTTAACACGAGCCCGACAAGCCGCATCAGTTCATTTATCGATTCGACATCAAAGTTAATCGCAAGCTCCCCTACACACAGCCGGAAAAACGCTTCAACTTCCTGGAACATATAACCTCCGAGCAGTTTTATACTCACGAATACAATAAGCAATACTAATGCGGAGGATATTTCCCTGCTTTGAAGCACCTGTCCTTTTTCTCTTGCTTTCTGCTTTTTTCTCGGCGTAGCCTTTTCGGTTCTTTCCCCTCCCGGCCCTTCTTCGGCAAAAAACTGCAGGTTTATACGGATTGCGGGATTAACCGTCAACTCGTTTTTATTCAACCGGTATTTTATGCTTTTAAGCAGCCGAACCGGAAAAAAGAAAGCCATTTTCAATCTCCCTTTATCAAATCAATGAAATTTGTCATTTCGCTTTGCATTCCGCCGGTCAGAACATGGACAATATTTCTGAATGCGGTCAGCGTTAAAAAAATCACGAAAAGCCCGATTAATATTTTTATCGGCAGCCCTACAATAAAAACATTCACCTGCGGAACAGCTTTCGCTATCACTCCGAGGGCCACATCAACCACTAATATGGCCGCGGTGACGGGGGCGGCTATTTTAAAGCTTATCACAAAAACAGACCCAAACAGGCGCACTATTGAGTCGAGCAGCGGCTTTCCGATTACAGCCGTACTCCCGACCGGGAACCGGCTGAAGCTTTCCGACAATGTGTATATCAAAAGGTGATGGCCGTCAATCGCAAGAAATATAAGCATTGTAAGAATAAAATAAAAATCAGCCGTTACGGGAATCTGGATATTGCTTACAGGGTCAAATACGCTTACCATGCCGAATCCTATATGCATATCTATCATTTGACCCGCGAGATAAATCGCTGTTATTATCAAATACGATATGTAACCGAGCACGAGCCCTATCATGAATTCTTTTATTATAAGCAGAATAAAGGCAAAAACACTGTTATACGATCCTGTGCCTGGTACGGGAATAGTGTATGACAATACAACTGCCATAAAAAAAGAAAAGCCGATTTTGTAATAGGCCGGTATATTCTGGCGTCCAAAAACGGGAGACACGACGAAAAGCCCAGTTACACGCACAAACACAAGTAAAAAGCTGTCCCATATGTCTAAAATATCAAGAGGTATCGTCATTCAGCAGCCCCTTTCCGAACGGAACCACACGTCAAATTAAACTCACTGCCTGTTATCCGTAATAAATAAACCTTAAGATATTATCGTAAATTCTCAGAGTAAACTCTTTCAGCGTTGTAATCATCCATGGACCGAATATAAAAACAGCCAAAAAAACAGCAATAATTTTCGGAACAAATGAAAGGGTTTGTTCCTGGATTTGTGTTGTGGCCTGAAATATGCTTATCGCAAGGCCTACAACGAGTGCGACTCCTAAAAGCGGTGAAGCGAGTTTAATTAATGTAAAAATGGCATCCCGGGCAATATCAAGCACTTGCTGTTCCATATCAAACCACCTTATGGCATTTGCGATGTTATATGCTTTGAGTTCCGCTGTACAATATATTGC